>NZ_JAXBLX010000021.1:0-85768 GCF_037027555.1 Halalkalibacter kiskunsagensis
GAAATTCAAGTATATAAAAAAATACCTGTAGATAAAACACTCTTTTTCAAGTGTCCTAACTACAGGTACCATATTAACCTTGGCACCCTGCGACTCAAGAAATTAAGAGTGTTTGTAGAGAGGTTGTTAATTTTTGTCTCGAAAGTGGTTATGATATCGAAAAACTTGCCGTCCAATTTGCTACATCTAATGAGCAAATTCCTACTACACTTATCGGGACAGCCAATCCAGATAATATCATTAAAAATATAAACTGGGTTAACGAGCCAATAGATTTAGAGTTATTGAGAAGGGTTGAAAGTATTTTATCACCTATTCAAAACAAAATTTGGTCTAGTGGAAAAATTGAGAATAATTAATTAATAGAGGATAAGTTATAAATGATATGGCCTAAAATCGCAAGGAGGAATGAGTCATATGCTTTCACTTGATCCAATTCAACGAATCAAATATTTTCTCACAGAAGAGGTATTTGTAAACTCGTATGTAATTAGCGGGAAAACTTTCTCCATTTTAATCGATTCTGGTGTTTCTTTAATGAGAAATCAATATTTGCAATTGATTGAGAATTTGAATATGAAGTCGCAGCCATTAAAGCTACTTATTAACACACATGCACATCATGATCATATGGGATGTAATAGTATTATTCAAGATGCTACAGGTTGTTTAATAATAGCTCTAACGGGATCGCAAAAGTGGATTGAAGACATCAATTTAAATTACGAAGAGTTTGCCCTGGCTTATCCTGAACTTCATCCTGATTCAGATAGTAAGAGAGAAGACATTTTTCATTCAATGGTAGGTAACAGTAAAGTTAATTTATTGGCACAGGAAGGGGATACGATTAGGATCGATGACTTAGAATTAAAAGTTATTGAACTACCTGGACACATTGAATACGAATTAGGATTGATAGAATCAAAAACGAAAACGTTAATTTTAGGTGATATTATCGTTCGAACAGATATTCCAATTTTTCCAGGGCACCTACGGCCTTCACAGTTAAGGCGATCATTAAAGAAGATCGAAATCTTACTAGAAACATATGCAATTCAAAGGGTGTTAACCGGTCATTTTAATCCAATGTCAAAAGAAGAAACGATAAATGAAGTGCATAAAGTCTACTATTATTTGTCTACGATTGATGAAATTATCATAAATACATTGAAAGGTCAGAATGAGACTAATTTAGCAACATTATGGACTAATGTGTGTGAAGGGATGAATAAGGAACAAGAATTTCGATCTATATCAATGGTGTATCACCATTTGCTAGATTTGGAGGAAGCAGGTTTTATAAAGAAAATTGATAAAAATAATGAAGTCTTCTGGAGAAAGAATGATAACGACTAGTTTTGTTTTTTCTGTGTACTTGCTCAAAATTCATACACGAGAAAACCATGTAGCAGATATGAATACATGCTTATAAAGTAGATCTTACGACAATAATATGTCTTTTAACAGATTCTTACTTAAATTAACTGTGACAGTAAGAAAAAGGAGTGTTTTCATAAATGAAGGCAGTGCAAGTTACAAGACCAGGTGAAATCTCAATTATAGAGAAAGAGAAGCCGATTATTACAAAAGAAAATGAAGTTTTAGTAAAGGTAAAGATGGTTGGAATATGTGGTTCGGATATGCACATCTATCATGGAACCAACCCTCTAGCTACTCTTCCAAGAATTATTGGACATGAGATAACAGGAGAAGTTGAAAAAGTAGGTAAAAATATTACCCATCTTTCAATCGGAGATAAAGTCGTGATTGAACCAATTGAAACCTGTGGCCAGTGCTACGCTTGTCGTAATGGAAGAAGAAATGTATGTAAACAATTAGAAGTATATGGTGTTCATCGTGATGGAGGTATGCAAGAATACCTCGTCGTAACAGGGAACCTAGTTCATAAAGTAGATCAAAATTTAGACTGGAAAGAGGCTGTTCTAGTAGAACCTTTTACAATTGGTGCACAAGCGAATCTAAGAGGTAATGTTAAAGACGGAGATATTGTTTTAGTTATGGGAGCAGGTCCGATTGGTCTTTGTTGTTTAAAAGTAGCCAAAGCAAATGGTGCCACTTGCATTATTTCTGATTTAAATGAAGAGCGCCTCGTTTTTGCAAAAAAATGGGGAGCTGATTTTACAATAAATGCCTCAAACAAAAATGTGAAAGAAGAAGTAAAGAGAATCACTAATAATGAAGGTGCTAACGTAATTATTGATGCTGTATGTATTCCAAAAACGTTTGAAGACGCTGTTGAAGTTGCATCAGTGGCTGGTCGAGTTGTTACTCTCGGTTTTGACCAACGTGCTTCAAATGTTTCACAGTTACCAATTACAAAAAAGGAACTAACGATAAATGGTTCACGGTTACAAACCGACCAATTCCCTAAAGTAATAAAATTATTTAATGAACAGATACTCCAAACAGAGGGAATGGTCACACAACAATTTTCTCTAGATGAAATTGAAAAAGCAGTTTCATATATCGAGAACCATCCAGAGGAAGTAAGGAAGGTTGTTATTACTTTTGAATGAATTGGGGCAAAAGGATTGAGGTTTTATCCACTAGTGGACAGCGCCACTTTAGACGATAGCGTTATTTGAAAGCCAATTAATAAAAAGAGGATCTCTCAAAAAAATTAACTTTTGAGAAATCCTCTTTTTCGGTTCATTTAGGAAAAGTACAATAGTTCATATTTAAATGAATCGTAATAGATGAAAAGTTATGAAATTTGCACTGCATGGGAAAAATATGAAAAAGTAGAAAAATGTTTATTTTGGTATGGAAATGGAAGTTGTAGTGTATTCCTTTTATCCAAGCTAATCATCGTTCATTATGTTTTCCATAGATGTCGATAGCTTTATTGTGAATTGACTATAATTCATGACAACAATATAAAAAGGGGGGATTCTCGACATTATTATTTATTATTTGAGAGGGAGATATCATATATGATCCGGATTTCAAATATTCAATTATTTGTACTTATCATGGCATTTGAAGTTGGAAGTACAACTCTTTTTGCCTTAGGAATAGGAGCGGGACGTGATGCATGGATTGTCGTGCTTCTTGCAGCGCTTATTGGATTGTGCTTATTGTGGGTCTATACTGCATTCCCAAAACAATATCCAAATAAAGATTTTTCTGAGATATTGAATGAATTATTAGGAAAAAAACTAGCTAAACCTTTATTACTTCTTTTTGGTTTTCAATTCTTAAGTGCGGCAAGCCACAATTTTTATGAGTTTGGTGCACTTATTAAAATTACTGCGTTACCATTAACTCCATCTCTTGTGATTTTGTATTTTTATATAATCGTAATTATTTATATACTTTGCTTAGGTTTTGAAGTATTAGCTCGAACGTGTGAGGTATTACTACCGTATTTAGTAATGTTTCTAATGATAATTTTTATTTTCATATCACTTTCGGGACAATTTGATTTAAGTACCTTACAACCTGTTTTAGGAGCTGGGATTCAGAATGTTATCGGAGTAGAATTGATCGAAGTAATTGCATTTCCATTTGGAGAAATGATCATTTTTCTTATGTTTTTTCATTATATAGGCGATCAGAAATTAATACGAAGAACAGCTTTCCTTGCAGTTGGTCTATCAGCTTTATTGCTTTTCGCTTCTTTGATTATGATGATTTCTACATTGGGTCCGGAACTCACGGCCAATGCTGAAATACCTTTATTAGAAATGGTCTTAAGCATCAATATAGCCGATATTATTACGAATTTAGATAGTATAGCGGTGTTTATTTTGTTTATCGGAGGTTTTTATAAAACAGCCTTACACTTCCTTGGCTTTGCTTTAGCGATCACTTGGTTCTTTAATAAGAAAAACCCTAAATGGATACTAATTATTGGAGGGCTTCTTTTTCCACTATACGTGGTGAATCGTTTTCAAGGGTTACATGATCAACGATGGAAGGGTTTTGAAGTGAATATACCTACTATATTTTTATATGCTTTTCTTCCAGTTTTGCTGTTCATAATTATGAGTATAAAAAAGAGGAAAAAATCCCCCTCATGATAGGAGATTATTATGCTAGACATTCAAGCGTTAAAGGAAGATTTATTATCGATTATCCTTCTTGTGGGAGGGGGACTATATGCTGTAGTGCTATTATTTATAATATTTTACCATGCAGTAACCCTCCTATTTAAACGATAATTTATTACTTTTCATACATAAGTGTTAAACAATTTACCGAAGCATCTACTAATTCCATGTTATCTCCTCTAGTAATCATTGCTCTTTGCAATTGAGTCATGATTTAGTTCTTGAGTATGACGATGATTTCAAGATAAAAGGGACATTGATTGCGAAGAAAGTTTTCATTAAATTAACAAGAGGTTTGAAAATTGAATAGGTTAAAAAAATGTTTTACATGTATAAGATTTACATTATCATTAGAATTATAATTTGAACAAAAAAGCAGAAAGGAAGTCAGTATGCAAGAAATTATTCAATATTTCAATGGGAATCCGATCATTTATAAACTATTTTTATCTTTTATTATCTTGCTTGTATACATCAAACTTATTAGAATTGCCAATAAAGTATTATTCAAAACGATTAAAGACAATGGTATTTATTATACTACTCGTAAAAGGTTGTATTACTTGCATTCTGTGATTTTGCTCGTTATTTTTATCATTATTTGGTCAGAATCAAGGATGGATTTAACCATTTATGTTGGGTTCATTTCTGCAGGGATTGCGATTGCACTTAGGGAAATATTCACTAACATTGCAGCTTTGCTAATTATTGTCATTCAAAAGCCGTTTGAAGTGGGGGATCGCGTCATTGTGAATGACCGTGCAGGAGATGTGATCGACCAAAAAATATTTCATTTTGTTATTATGGAAGTGACTGCTAAGACAGATGGGGAGCAATGTACAGGGAAAATCGTCCACATTCCGAACAATTATATCTTTTTACATGCAATAGCTAATGCCAACAAAGGATTTGGGTACATTTGGAATGAAATTGAGGTCCGACTTACAATTGATAGTGAGTGGGAAGAAGCTAAAGCTCAACTTGAAACCATCGTGAAGAAACATGCAGAGCATCTTACTGAGGAAGCCAAAAATAAAGTACATGAAGCTTCAAAAAAATATATGCTTCACTCCCAAAACCTAAACCCAATTGTCTACGTTACTGTAAAAGATGGATTTATTAAACTGAACATGCGTTACTTAACTGAACCGAGAACATCTAAAATAACCGAAGACACCATTTGGCGTGAAATTCTACTATATGTTAAAGACAACAAAGCTGTTAAGTTGGCATAATGAAGTTCCGTGAAATTGAAAAAAATATACGGAATGACTAAACTTGTTATCACTTCCAAAAAACAACAAAACCTAAATTAGATAACAACTGGAGAGAGAATATGAAAAAGACATTCATCATTTTGGGATCGATTGTTGCCATTCTTGTTGCAGTATATGGTTTGGTCGGGAACTACTTTTATAACTTCGCTTTAAATGCAGAACGAGAAAAGGAATTCTTGACCGGGAACCCGCATTTAGCGGAAAGTGAGGCCGTTTTAGCCTCGGTAGCAGAGGAAGCAAAAATAGCTGATGAATTATTTAAGAAACATAATGAGCCTTCTCGGTTAAACATTGTATCCTCTGATAAGCTTCAATTAAACTTAAATGGATATTTATATGAGCAGGAGTCATCTGATCATAAATGGGCCATCGTTGCCCATGGTTACACCGATAGTGCGGTCAACATGACAAGGTATGTCAGAAATTTTCATGAAAAAGGTTATAGTGTACTAACACCAGACCTACGAGGGCATGGGGAAAGTGAAGGGAAGTATATTGGAATGGGGTGGCACGACCGAAAAGATATGCTCCTATGGATTGATAAAATTATCGAAATGGATTCAGAAGCAGAAATCGTTTTGTTCGGTATTTCCATGGGAGGCGCAACTGTCATGATGACTTCCGGAGAAGAGGACTTACCTTCAAACGTGAAGGTGATTGTTGAAGATTCCGGCTATGCCACCGTAAGTGATGTGTTCGTATACCAATTAGACGATCTTTTTGGTTTACCAGAATTCCCAGTCATAAATGCTGCAAATACGATGACGAAGTTGCGTGCGGGTTATGACTTATACGAGGCATCTGCTGTCGACCAAGTTGCCAAAAGCCAAACACCCATTTTGTTTATCCATGGCGATGCGGATACGTTCGTACCCTATGAAATGCTTGATGAAGTATACAATGCAGCAACCGTAGACAAAGAGAAACTCATTATCGAAGGCGCAGGCCACGGAGATGCGGAAAAAGTAGATCCACTGACGTACTGGCATAGTGTATGGGGTTTTGTAGATACATATATTGATTAATTCATAAGGTAGTATAGAAGTCTTATTTGGACAGTCACCTTTTTGTATCCTCTTATAAAAATGATAGCTAGGACAAGAGTTTCTGTTCCCCAGAATGTTAAAGTACAGGGGGGCAGGAACCTTTTTTCTGAGTAAAAAAACATTCTTGTTTTCAAATGCTAGCTGCATTTTTCTTGCTATTTCTCTAAAGCAAATATCAGTTTCAAGTATTATGGAGAGCATTAAACTGAAATGGGCAGCAGGAAAACTCATCTCATAATCATCCCTCATAAATCGCAATATTGTTATAAGTGTGTACAATAAGATTATATTTATATCTTAGAAACCTTTTAGTACAATGACAATATATTGTTAAGCGTTTACAAAGGAGAGAATGCATGAAATAGATAGTAATGAAATAGAAAAAAACAAAAGCACAACAGCATCTTTCAGTCTTCTATTACAGGCAGCCTTGTTATATAAAATCAGTAAAGAAAGTGAGTTATCTAATGATGAATAAGAAAATACTTTTTAATGATGGATGGGATTTTGCAAAAAGTAGTCTTGAAGTTTCAGATAGTAGTTCTTTAAATTTTGAACCGGTTGATCTACCCCATGATTGGCTTATCTATAACACATTAGATCTTTATGAAAATAGTATTGGTTGGTATCGTAAGAGATTTACATGTGCTAAGGAGAAAGAGCATGTACTTTTGTATTTTGATGGAGTTTATATGGATTCTTCTGTATATGTGAATCAAAAATTTGTATGCGAATGGAAAAATGGATATTCTTCGTTTGAACATGAGATCACAGATGCACTCGTGGAAGGGGAAAATGAAGTTCTTGTAAAAGTTGTGCATCAAAGTCCAAACAGCAGATGGTATTCAGGAGCTGGAATCTATCGTAATGTGTGGCTAAAGACTAGAGATCAAAATCATATTAAAACGGACGGACTCTATATAACAACTGAACAAAACGATAATGGTTGGCAAGTTGAAGTTGAAACAGATATGAACATCTATGAAAACGTACAAATCTCACATTCTATAACGTATAGTGATCAAACGATTGCTGCTACTTCAGAGATGATTGTTCCAGAAAGGGATTCTAATACCCATAACCAACAAACCCTGTTTGTAGAAAATCCGTTATTATGGAGCACAGATGAGCCGAACCTTTATCAACTTGTAACGCAATTACATCTTGTTAGTACAGATAAAGATGGGCAGCAGACCACAAAACAAATTGAGTCAATAACTCAAAATATTGGATTTCGAACCATCAACCTTGACTCAAATCAAGGCTTTGAGCTAAATGGAAAAAGGATGAAGTTAAATGGAGTTTGCGAACATCATGACTTAGGAGCACTAGGAGCTGCATTTAATAAATCTGCCCTAAAAAGAAGGCTTGTTATTTTAAAAGATATGGGTGTTAACGCGATTCGAACAGCTCACAATATGCCTGCAGCAGAGCTGATGGATTTAGCAGATGAAATGGGATTTCTTATCGTTTCAGAGGCGTTTGATATGTGGGAACGACCAAAAACAAAATATGATTATGCAAGGTTCTTTAAAGAATGGGCTCACCGTGATGTGAAGAGCTGGGTCATGCGCGATCGAAATCACCCGAGTTTGATTATGTGGAGCATTGGAAATGAAATTTACGATACTCATGCAGATGAGAGAGGGCAAGAACTAACGGAAATGCTCATGGATTGTGTATTAAAATACGATCCAAAGAAAAATGGAATCGTTACGATTGGCTCCAATTATATGCCTTGGGAGAATGCTCAAAAATGTGCAGATATCGTTAAAGTAGCAGGATATAATTATGCAGAAAAATATTATCATAAGCATCACGAGGAGCATTCGGATTGGATTATTTATGGGAGTGAGACAGCTTCGATCGTTCAAAGTAGAGGTATCTATCATTTCCCATTTGAACAATCGATTCTTGCTGATGATGACGAACAATGCTCTGCCCTTGGAAACAGTCCAACGAGTTGGGGAGCAAAGTCAGTAGAAGCATGTATTATCGCAGAAAGAGATGCACCTTTTTCACTTGGTCAATTTATTTGGACGGGATTTGACTATATAGGGGAACCGACACCTTATCATACGAAGAATTCCTATTTAGGACAAATTGATACGGCTACATTTAAAAAAGATTCATATTATCTTTATCAAGCAGCGTGGACAGATTACAAAACAAAACCAATGGTGCATATCTTCCCTTATTGGGACTTTAATAAAGGGCAAACGATTGATGTTCGAGTCTGTTCTAATGCTCCTAAAATTGAGTTGCAATTCAACGGTGCTACAGTTGGAACGTTTGATATTGACCATGAACATGGAACAGAACTTGTTGGCTGGTGGAAGCTCCCTTATGAAGAAGGGGAAATCAAAGCGATTGCCTATGATGAAACAGGCAAAGTGATTGCAACAGATGTTAGAAAATCATTTGGTGATGCAAAGAAGATCTCTTTGAATGCTGATGCACAAAGCATTCAAGCCAATGGAACAGACTTACTTTTTGTGGAAATCACGATGGAGGATGCAGACGGGAATCCAGTAGAAAATGCAAATAATCGTGTTTCTGTAAATGTGACTGGAGCAGGTCGTTTGCTTGGTTTAGATAATGGGGATAGTACAGATTATGATCAGTATAAAGGAGTAAGCAGAAGATTATTTAGTGGGAAGCTAATGGCTATCATCGGAGCAACGTTAGAGCCTGGAACGATTCAGATGGAAGTTTCCTCTAATGGATTCGAATGCCAAGTGGTGAAATTTGAATCTCATCCTTTAAAAAATGGGGAAGTAAAGGGGCTCTCTGCACAAATGGTGAATCAAGAGTTACCATTTGTAATGGGAAGAAATGAGGAAATTCCACTTCGGAAAATTGATATCATTAGTGAGTCCGGGCAGCAGTTTGACGAATCAAAAAGAGAAATGATGGTGCGAGCGGAGTTATACCCAGAAAATACTTCATATCAAGAGCTAGAGTGGAGTGTAGTAAATGCTGCAGGGATAGAATCGAATATTTCTAAAGTAGAGGCGTTTGGTGACGAGGTGAAAGTAACAGCTTTAGGTGATGGTGAATTTCGACTTCGTTGCACAAGTAAAAATGGGACTGACAAGACAAAACTTATATCCGAATTAGAATTTAATGCCGTTGGTCTTGGTACAGCATACAAAGATCCTTATGGCTTTATATCGGCTGGACTTTATGATTATAGCAAAGGTGAAGTTGGAAACGGGAACGAGCGAGGAGTAGCGACTAGTAGAGATGGAGAAACCCAAGTTGGTTTTCATGAGATAGACTTTGGTCCCTATGGCTCTGATACGATAACGATTCCGATATTTGCCTTATCAAGTGAAGAGTATGCACTGCAAATTTGGGAAGGAATGCCTGGGGAAGAGGACAGTACAATAATTGCCGATGTCATCTATCAAAAGCCATCGAAATGGAATGTCTATCAAGAAGAAACCTATCACTTGTCAAAAAGATTACGCGGTATTACTTCGATTTGTTTTGTGCTTCAAAAGAAGGTGCATATTAAAGGATTTACTTTTGAACAAAAGAATAGAGCCTTCGCACAAAATAGCGCAACAGAATGTGATCACATTTATGGAGACACCTTTACAATTACTGAGAACAGTGTTGAAGGAATAGGAAATAATGTTTCTCTTGAATTTGAACAGATGGATTTTACAAATGAAGGTGCCAAAAAACTTGTCGTTTATGGTAGATCACCTATTGATAAAAATACGATTCATATCCGGTTTGCGAATGAGGAAGGCGAAAGCAGTAATCAGCTCATTGAATTCATGCAGTCCGATGGCTACGAAGAACGAGTATTTGAATTGGAGAAAATTAAAGGAATGCAAAAAGTGACCTTCATTTTCTTACCAGGATCTAATTTTGATTTTGGATGGTTCCGGTTTGAGTAACTAGGTACCTGGAACCTGTCGATAAGGCTCGTCTTTTCAAAATAGGTAAGGGACCCACATGTAATGTGGTGATCCCTTATCTATTTTTTACATTAACCATTAAGAAGCTATACGAACAAAGAAGCAAAGGTACTTTTTAATATCTTCATATAATTTTATTTTCAGAAAAGATATTGTATTTCATTTTTTTGTATGATATATTATCATCCGTCGCCTTATGAAACTAGTACGATTTGAATTTTTTGATAAAAAACAAAATTTCGTTATATAGTTTTGGCATTGAAATAGATACGGGACAAACTGGTGAATTTTAGGTGTTGTTTCGGTCGAATACAGGAGGAAGTTTACTATGTCATCAAGAGATTCATTTTCAAATGTCATTGCAGTAGGGTTTATGTTGTTTGCTTTATTTTTTGGAGCTGGGAATTTAATTTTCCCTGCTATGCTTGGTCAACTGGCTGGTGAGAACATTTTTTCAGCAAATGCTGGTTTTATCGTAACTGGAGTTGGATTGCCGATTCTTGGGATTTTGGCTTTGGCCTTTTCTGGTAAGAGTGATTTGCAATCACTTGCAGGTCGAGTACATCCGGTATATGGGGTCATCTTTACAGTTGCACTTTATTTAGCGATAGGGCCACTTTTTGCCATACCTAGAACAAACACGGTTTCTTTTGAAATGGGAATAAGGCCGTTTTTAGGAACTAACGATAGCTTTCTACCGTTGTTGCTTTTTACTATTGTCTTCTTTGGGATCACACTCTATTTTTCCTTGCAATCAAGCAAACTTGTTAATATTGTTGGGAAAATCTTAACGCCATTATTATTACTTTTCATAGGAATCCTTATTATTATTGCCTTTATCAATCCGATTGGACAAGTTCAAGCACCGACAGAATATTATATGACTGATAGCTTTTTTAAAGGGTTCCAAGAAGGCTATTTAACGATGGATGCACTTGCTGCTTTTGTGTTTGGTATTATTATTATTAACATTATGAAAGAGAGAGGAGCCATTACGAAAAAGCAACTTATGGCTTCTACTTTAAAAGTTGCCTTGATCGCTGGCATTTTGCTTACTATCATTTATTCTTCCCTTACTTATATGGGGGCGACAAGTGTTAATGAGTTAGGCCATTTAGAAAATGGAGGAGCTATTTTAGCAAGTGTATCAAACTATTATTTCGGATCATTTGGGAAAGTATTATTAGCCTTTATCGTGATTGCAGCATGCTTAACGACAAGTATTGGGTTAATCACTTCATGTGCATCATACTTTACGAAACTCGTGCCAACGGTCTCGTACAAAAGATGTGCCATTATTTTTACAATCTTTAGTGCAGTCATTTCGAACGTTGGGTTGTCGACGTTAATTACCATCTCAATCCCTGTATTATCGATGCTTTATCCATTAGCGATTTGTTTAATGGTTTTAACATTTTTACATCCTCTTTTCAAAGGGAAAAAGGAAGTCTATCAACTTAGTATGTTGTTCACTTTTATCGTTAGTATTTTTGAAGGGTTAAATGCAGCTGGCATGCAAATCGAGGCGATCCAAAATCTATTAACGGCCATTCTTCCTTGGTATTCCGTCGGATTAGGTTGGATTGTTCCAGCTATTATTGGTGGAATCATCGGCTTCTTTGTTCGTTCATTAAGAAAAGAAAGCTTGGATTATTCAATAGCCGAAGAAAAACAATAGAGCAAATAAATAAGATAATTTTGACTAGTTTTCATGATAATGATCAAAAAGAACTTGAAGGTCAGGGGCTCCTGATTTTCAAAGTTCTTTTTTGATAATGCATGTCATTTACTTAGATAATGTCCAAGTTATCTATGTAATGTACTGAAGGTCAATTTCATCTTTGTTTGGTAATCTTGTTATGGCTGCTTCTAAACCAAAAAACGGTTAACTTAAAAGGGATAATATCAGTCCTTCAGTTTTTATATATAGGAGAAGGAAGGGAAACGTAGGGGTATTTATCAATTTTTTTGAGTTCTGGATTGTGATGAAGATATGTTCTTACTAGTTGTAACTAAAACAAAAAGCACCTACTCAGGTGCTTTTGTACTACATCAACTGCATTGTTGTAATGCAAGTATTGTCTCCTTCAAACGTGGAAAGCTCAGACTCTACCATTTTCCCATCATATGCAATCGTTACACGGTACGCTTTTTCTCGAGGTAACCACAAATTGATAAATCCGTTCGATAGCGATGTCAATGTTTCGTCTAGTATCACGTTTCCTTCCATGTCTTCAATATATACGTCAAACTCTTCGTTTACGATTTCTCCTTGACAACCTGTCAAGTTATGGTTGGCTCAAGGATGGGTTTGATCGAAGTACGGCGCTAAGGAAACGAAAAAGTCGTCTTCAGGTAAGTCATAGGTTAACTGGCTTCCGTCGCTATCGGTCACGATCAGTTGATGCGATGTGATGGAAGCGGACTGATTTTTTATGTTACCTACACTGTAATCATTGACCAATTCCTTAATATCTTCGACTTCATGTTCTTTCGTCATAGTACTTTCGTCTGGGGTGAAGAAATACACCGCTAGGGCAACAGAAACTAAACCAATAACTGCAAAGATTTTTGTTTTCATATTGTACGACTCTCCCTCTTTCTGATGTTATTCTTTTTCTTTGTGCATTTCATATTGTTTTGTTTAAGTACATTTGTTGAAATTATCTACACTTATTTTAGCATGAATAGGATAGATTACTTGTGAAACTACTATGAACATTGAATCGGAGTTTGCGGAGTAGTTTGTCGGGTGAATTCTGTGAATTCTAAATCAGTTGGTTCTTCAATGAGACTGCTGTTTCTTAAATCCGTTATCTTAGGTGTTTCATGTTCTAGCCTTTACCGGTTTAAGCTGGAGATTAGCAAGACAGAGTAGAGGTTAGGTTAATAGTCAGTCTATCATTCCGGAACGTTTGGATTGAGAGGAGCCTAAGGAATAGTTCAAATTCCCAATGAACCCCTATTTGCTTTTCTATACCTTATCTGTTATTCTTAGGAAGAATTATTTTTGTTCGATCTGTAGGAACGAATAAGTATTTAAACTTTTCGCCTTTGATAACTGAACAACAATAGTAATAAATGGTGGACGTAATCCACCGCAGGAGGAAACACACATGCAAGAAGGTACAGTAAAATGGTTTAACGCAGAAAAAGGATTCGGTTTCATCGAAATTGAAGGTGGAGATGATGTATTCGTACATTTCTCAGCTATCCAAGGCGAAGGATTTAAATCTTTAGATGAAGGCCAAAAAGTTACATTTGACACTGAGCAAGGTCAACGTGGACTTCAAGCTGTTAATGTAAACAAAGCATAATGATGATAAGGATTCCCTAGTGGAGTCCTTTTTTTATGTGACAAAAAAATAACACAAAAAAGGCTGACTAATAAATGCCTGACCCTGTAACAATTTCGAGCTTATAGACCGTATCGTACTGTCTATATTTTCAAATTGATGGATTAGTCTGGCATGTTTCGTTAGTCAGCCTTGGGGCAACACATGATACAAGTGGTAAAATGGTTAGATGAAGCATAACACATTATTCGTAGAACACCTAATATTTAATGAAACAAAATTTATCAATTACTGAAAGAAGACTCCCACTTCAAATTTCTTTAGGGCAACCAGAAAAGGGTTGTCCTTATTCTTTTTTTTCTAAAAGAGGTGGGTGTTTTTGTTCTACAACCTGATCTTGAAGGTTAAAAAGAACATTTGGTTTCTTCCGAAGGGTGAATAAAAAAATCGATACGTAGTAACCGTCTAACTGTGTGGATAACTTAAAAGGCAAAGTAACAGAATCTGTTTGGTGATTAGGCCTTGTTAATTTCTAGCGAGATGATTTGTGCGCTAGTTCCAGGGATTACTAGGTCAAGTGATTGGTACCGTATTGACTATTTAATTCCCAGTTTAGCACAATTTGCTTTTTGGAATCGTATCTGTTAATCTTAGGAAGAATTATTTTTGTTCGGTCTGTTGTGCAGAATAAGTATTTAAACTTTTCGCCTTTGATAACGAACTTGAACAAATATAGTAATAAAAGGTGGACAAACCACCGCAGGAGGAAACGAACATGCAAGAAGGTACAGTAAAATGGTTTAACGCAGAAAAAGGATTTGGCTTCATCGAAGTTGAAGGCGGAGATGACGTATTCGTACATTTCTCAGCTATCCAAGGCGAAGGCTTTAAATCTTTAGATGAAGGCCAAAAAGTTACGTTTGAAACTGAGCAAGGTCAACGTGGACTTCAAGCTGTTAATGTAAACAAAGCATAATAATGAAAAGGACTCTCTAGCGGAGTCCTTTTTTATGTGCAAAAAAACAACCAGAAAAGGCTGACTAATGAATGCCTGACCCTGTAACAATTTCAAAATAGATAGAACCGTTTGGTCCTGTCTATATTTAAGAATTGCTGGATTGATCTGGCATCTTCCTAGTCAGCCTCGGGGTAACATGATACAAGTGGTAAAATGGTTAGATAGAGCATAACACATTATTCTTGGAATACCTAATTTTTGGTGTAGTTAATTTGAATTCGATTTATATCGAGCACATGCAAGTGTATTATGTAGTATTCTCACGTTTTATGTCAGTGTGCTTCGACAGATTTTGGAAAGAAGAACTGACTTATCGTATGCTTAAAATTGCTGTGGAATTGGATGATTGTAAGTCTTGATTGCTAAATTTCAAGATGTATTTGATTAAAAGTTGGGACGAGCTGAGACGGATGCTGAAACTTTTGGGCTGAAAATCTATAGGATGAGCGTATTAAAAAGTATGTTTTTTGGCGAGAATTCGGTGTTCTTAATTGTTCTTTAAGGAGTCTTGTCCTGCAGATGGATCAAGGGGGTGTGGTGTGTTTTAACGGTAGGGTAAAATATTGCGTAGGAAATATATGCAAGCTATTTAAGGGTTGTAAAGTGGATAGGGAGGAGCAATTTGTTGCTCAACCTGCTTCAAGCATTAAGTGACTAGAGAAAAATTTGTCTTAATTTATCAGATAGTGGTAATGGGCAAACCGACTAAAAAGAAGCATCTACCGATTAGATACTTCTTTTTTGTTTTACCTATTTATCGTAATGTTGGATAAAGCGTTATAAAATTTATACGAAAATAAGGAACCTCCATATTGATTTCCTTTCACTGCTCTACTAACGGAAGAATGACAGAAAATGTCGTACCTTCATTAATAGTACTGTTCACCTTTATTTCTCCCTTTAGGCTATCAATAATCTTATAGCAAACCATTGTTCCTAAACCTGTTCCTTGATCCTTCGTCGTATAAAACGGGGAACCTAAGCGCTTTATTTCCTCATCACTCATCCCTTTCCCATTATCCGTAATATTGACTTCCACGTAGTTGCCTAGTTTTCTTGCACTTATTGTTAGGCTTCCTTTGTTTTCGATCGATTCAATTCCGTTTTTTATGATGTTTAAAAAAACTTGACTAAGTTCACTTCGATTGGCTGTTATGTAATGAGAATCCTGCAGGTTCGTTACAATGTTCACTCCATTTAATAGAGCATAGGACTCCATGACGCCGACTACATTTTTTACGATTTCGATCATGTCCAATTTCTCAAGATCAGTTGGTTTCGATTTGGCGAGGGATAAATAATCATGTATGATTTTTTCAGCTCTTTGTAATTCAGAGTCCATTAATTCTAACGAAACAATTTGGTCTCGTGTTATATTTTTTTCATTTTTAAAAATATGGATAAAACCTTTGACAACGGTTAATGGATTACGTACTTCATGTGCCACAGATGCTGCAATTTCACCGACAATTTTAATCTTCTCCGCTTGCTGAAGTTTGCTTTTATTTTGTTCTTTTTCCTGTAATGTCTCAATGATGTAAACGACGATAAGAATTGTCACTAGGTGTGACAAGATAAAATAGGCAACAAATGTAGGTAATACGGTAAGGTTAAAGTTTGCTGGTGAGTATATGATTCCCATTAATACTAAAACGGTATTAAATATAGTTAAAAAGAAGCTTATTTTTAATTTCTGTTTTAAATCTACTTTTTGGTATTTCTTCAAAAAGAGCACAACACTGATACCGGATGTTAGGTAAGTAAATATTGTAATAAGAAGCCCAATATCGACTCCTATAATTAGCCTATAAACAAAAATAAGTGCAGTTGCTGCTAGCCCCATGTTCAGACCACCATAAAGAAAGGTAAGAAGCCAAGGTATCGTTCGTAAATCATAAATATGTCCAGTCGCAAGTTCAAGAGGATACGTCATTGAAAGGATAATGGATACACAGCAAAAGAGGCCGAATATTGAACGATCCCTTTTATAGAAGAAAGAATAATAGACAAAAACAGGAACTAATACGACTAATAATGCAAACAAATAGTTGTCAAAACTAAACATAAGGCTCTCTCCTTGATGTTGAAATAGTTACCATTATTTTAGCATATGGTTTATGAAAAAAGGATTATCCTTCTATTAATAATTAGCGGAAAATTTTCAGGGGATTAGCAGGAGACTGGAAGAAGGAATCCGAAGTTACAAAGTCGCATTATTATTCGTGTTGGTACAGAAGATGCTCGTACATGTGTGTAGTTAGGAGGGGATCCTTGCGAAAGTAAAATTAGGTCACCTTTGACTGGTAAGGAGCCCCAATAACTAGTTATATAACTATGGGTTAAAATCTAAACTGTGAAAAGGAAACCCCTTATGGACGTCCTTAGCTCCCTTTCATTAATTGCTCAACCGCAGGAATATCAGCTGGTGTCCACTTGAGTGAGTCGAGATTCTCTTTCTTTAACCAAATTAGTTTAGAATGCTCGGTAGTAATAGGTGTGCCTTTAACGATTGTAGCTGTAATGGCAATCAAGTTGATTGTAATACTCTCGTACTCATGCGTGTGATCATGGAATAAATCAATCGTTTCAATGTGACAGTGTAATTCCTCTTCGATTTCTCTTTTTAAGGCTGTATAGATGTCCTCATCTTTTTCAACCTTTCCACCTGGGAATTCCCACATGTTCGGTTGCGACATCCGAGGAGACCTAAGTGCGCATAAGATTTCCTGTTGGTCATTTTCAATAATGGCCGCTACTACTTTGATTATTTTTTTCAATGTGATCCTCCTTCCCCCTGTGAGAGTAGGACATTGCCAGGCAGATAAAGCATCATCCAAAAGGGTTGTGTTTTTTTGCGCATAAATAGATTGCTTAAGGCGCAAAAGAGCTTTTGGTCAAGCAAGAGCAAGCATCATGTCTGCTCGTTTTGAGCCTGTAGACTGATCCTCAAGAGGCAAGAATCCGTACAAAACGAGACAGCGAGAGTTTTAAGAGGGAAATATACCTAGTAAATTAGTTGTGAAACATTAATACTATGAAAAATAGGGTTGATTTCCCTTTTTTGTAAATTAAAATATTAAGAAGGTACCAGTATATTCCCTTTTTTCTTCGCTAAATGGAATATAACCATTTTCCTTCGGTTACTATTATTATCCAATTGAAACCCTGCACATTCTTTTAGATTTAAAAACATAGGACAAGCTTTGTAACGAGTGTCAAAATGATTTAGCATACGAGGAGTTATACATGAATAAATGGTTAAGTGTATTCTTAGATAAAGTTGGTTTACATCTATTGCATCGTAAAAGAAGCGTACTGCCACAATTTCGTAATCATTTCGATTTACAGTCTTTCACCGCAATGAACCGGGACTCTTTTTATCATGTGAGAAGTGTTCCATCTCTTTCGTTTGAATTATCTTATCACGAACATTATCTATCAGGTTGTTACAAGTTTGACAGCCCCATTCATTCTGGAGATGCGGATAATGAAAACACAAGTGGGATCTGTTATTTGAGTAAACGTAATGAGGAACCCGTTCATGTAATCATGGTACATGGGTGGCGCTCAGACAACTTGAATAACTTTAAAGCGATATTCTTGAAACAGATGCTTAGGAGAAATTACCACGTCTATTTCCCTACTCTTCCCTATCATTTTAATCGGACAGCAGGAGGACTATATAGCGGGGAATATATGATTAGTGCGAATGTTGGAAGAACGGTAACAGCTATTAGACAAGCAGTTCTAGAGATTAGGGCGTTAATTCAGTGGTTAAAACAACATAAGGGAGGAAAAATAATACTCATTGGCATCAGTCTAGGAGGCTATTTATCGAATTTAATAAGTTTATATGAAAAAGAAATAGATGCACTTGTTTCGGTTATGTACGCTAATGATCTTTCTTTTGAAATTTGGCATACTCCTATTGGAAGGTACATTAAACAGGATTTAGAGATACATGGTTTTACATATGAGAAATTACGTCAGAGCTGGTCCATTATTCGCACAGATGAACAACAACCACTCATATCAAAAGAAAAAATTCTCCTTATCAGCGGGGAGTTTGATCAATATATCATGGAAAAAGATGCGAAAGGACTTTGGAGTGCCTGGGGAGAACCGCAGCGCCTTCTTTATCCGTACGGTCATGCAGGGATTATCTTTAATCGTAAGCAAATTGCCAAAGATACGCTGAAATTTATAGACAGTATCGTAACTGAAGGGAGTAGTTATGTTGATTGTATTTATCACCATACACATTCTACATAACATAATGACCATTATTTAGATTAGAAAAGGCTTCATTTCAATCGAGATAGGTCAGAACCTAAGGTTTATAGGAGATTAAATATAATTTAGTAAATCTAGAAGAGCTTTAAGTCCCTTTCCATCGAAGGAAAGCCAACTCTAAATGGTGGGGGCTCCCACTAGTAGCAATTGGTTATATGTTTGGAAAAATGAATACCTTGGAGGTTATGGATATGAAACAAAACAAAACTAAAGAAGAAACTATGAAATTACATGCGTATAAAAATGGATTTTTTACTTTTTTTATTATGTATCTAGTTACCGTTATTTTAAATGACTTGTTCTTTAAAATAGTTCTAATGGATTATAAGTATATATTTTCTCTAACATTAGTGCTAATGATTGTTGTTTATTATATAACTATGGCCTTACAGAAAAAATGTCATATACAGTAAGTAGACTCTAACCTATTTCTGTATTTATTATTAACTGGTATCCAACACTAAATCAAACAACATGTTAAAAGGATTGTGGTGCTGCTTGTCTAGCTACGATTGCCTAGCTACGATTGCCTAACAATATGGATTAAGAATATCGATATCAAAAATAAGAGAAATTGCTAGTACAAATAAAACAAGGTACCAATGCATTAGAATTAGTAACAGCTCGGGAGGCATATTTCTCAGAGTTTCCATTTTCTGTAATTTCCTATATTGGTATTTATTAACATACCCTTCATTTCTGATGTGGTTCAAGATGCTGAACGGGTTCAGCTCTTTTATACCGTTGATCGTTGGAGCTCCCGCTTTTCTACGTAGAACAATATATAGAAGCGAAATAGTAAGCTAGACCGTTGCCATCTAGAAAAAAGATAATCCATTGGGGTTGTCTTTTTTGATATGTGTAAAGAATATCCTTTAGTGTTCACCTAATTACTCAGATATTTATATGCTATAGAAGAAAGGGTGAGTGTAGAGGTTGATTCCTCCTTTATACTCACCCTCTTATTGTTCAAACATAATTGAATCATGTCTTAACCTACAATCATTATTGTATTATAATTTACTGGATTGATTAAATTGGATGCTTTACAGTAAAGATAGGGAAGAATAAAATTATATTTATTAGTTAAAGGATTGATTAAGTTGAAAAAAATTGCTGTATTAACTAGTGGAGGAGATTCTCCAGGGATGAATGCTGCTGTACGGGCGGTTGTAAGAAAAGGTCTTTATCTTGGTCTGGAAGTGTTTGGGGTTTACCGAGGGTATACAGGATTGATGGAGGGAGAAATCAAGAAATTTGACTTAGGTTCTGTAGGTGATATTATCCATCGTGGAGGAACGATGTTACATAGCTCTAGAAGTGAGGAGTTTAAAACAGAGGAAGGTCAACGAAAGGCAATTGACCAATTAATGAGTCATGGAATTGAGGGTGTCGTTGTTATCGGTGGTGATGGTTCTTACCGGGGGGCGCAAAAGCTAGCTGAATATGGTATTGCGACGGTGGGCATTCCAGGAACAATTGATAACGATATTCCTGGAACAGATTATACGATCGGTTTTGATACGGCGCTTAATACAATCGTAGATGCAATTGATAAAATAAGAGATACAGCCATGTCACATGAGAAAACCTCCGTGATTGAGGTGATGGGTCGTGACGCGGGTGATTTGGCATTATGGAGTGGGTTAGCAGGAGGGGCTGAATCCATAATGATTCCAGAGGTTTCAATTGATATTGGTGGAATTGTTGACAAAATACAAAAAGGAATAGAACGAGGAAAAAAGCACAGTATCATTATCGTAGCAGAGGGAAGCACGAGCGGTGTAGAGGTAGTAAAACAAATCAAAAACAGAATGAATCTTGAGCCACGCGTAACCATATTAGGCCACCTTCAACGAGGTGGAAAACCGACGGGATTTGATCGTGTACTAGCTAGTAGACTTGGGGCCTATGCTGTTGATCTACTTACCGATAATCAAGTTGGTGTAGCTGTAGGAATTGAGCAAAATAAGCTGGTGCACTATCCTTTTGATAAGATTTTAGGGAAGCCTCATCAAATAAATACAAACATGTTCGAATTAGCTAGTCAGCTATCTATCTAATCTTGATTAAATCTGGGGCCGAGATGTTGAAATTCCTAGGATAGAATGATTTAACAAAGTCTAATTTAGGCTAAAAGCGGAGATAATAAGTAAGGAAAAGAATTTTCTTAATTGGTTTTAAAGGAGGAGTTAGCTTGCAAATGACTTTGCAGATCGGTGATAGTGCCCCTGAATTTTCTTTAACTGCCACGAAAAAAGAAAAGATTTCGTTGTCTGAATATCGTGGCAAAAAGAATATTGTAGTGGCTTTCTATGGAATGGACTTTACACCTGGCTGAATCAAAGAAATTGCCTCTTGGAAAGAGGATTACAAAAGATTTGAAGAATTAGGTGCTGAGGTATTGGCCATTAGTGTGGATCATATTTACTCACATAATGTTTTTGCAGCAAGCATGGGGACTTTGCCTTATCCATTATTGTCAGATTGGCATAAACAAACAGTGAAACGTTACAACGTATTTAACGAAAAAGGCGAAACCGCCGTTCGTTCTGTCTTTGTAGTGAATAAAGATGGTGTCATTACATACTTGAACACTTCATTCAAAGCTGATAAGAAAGAAGATTATGAGGCCGTTTTTTCTGAGCTTGAAAAGTTAACGAAATAATAATTTCGAATGAACTATAGAATGACATCTTAGATGACTTCGTTTAAACGGGGTCATCTTCTTTTGTGAATTTTGTAATAAAACTGCTTCACTTTATGCTCAGCCGTTAATGCGTCCTCTACATCGCGTTCTCCCGCATTGAAAAATTGCCATGCGGTTCCTAATCATGTACACTTCAACTATAATTAATTTTATTTATGTAATCAAAAAAACTTTTAGAAGGTGGTGAGGTTTGTGGAAAATGTCAAGGATGAGTTTGAGTTTTTAACCTCCTTAATTCGAGGGATATCACAGCAGTTCGGAGATAAATGTGAAGTGATTTTACATGACCTAACAGGTGAATATGATCAAACAATTGTCGCCATTGAAAATGGGCATCTAACAGGAAGAAAAGTAGGAGATCCAGGCAGTAACTTGGGGCTAGAGGTGCTTCGTGGAACGGTCAAGGATGGAGATCGTTATAATTATGTAACGCAAACGAAAACGGGGAAGTTGCTACGGTCAAGTACCATTTATTTAAAAAATAGCAAACAAGAAGCAATTGGTGCGATTTGTATTAACTTTGATATCTCTGATTTCATCATGGCAGAAAATGCAATTAAATCCATCACAATGAGAGATATGGATCAAGAAGTCAAAGAAGTATTTGTGAATGATGTGAATGATTTGTTGGATTTCTTATTACAGGAGTGCCAAAATGAAATCGGAAAACCAGTATCTCATATGACAAAAGAGGAAAAGACTCAAGCCATTGAGTTTCTGGATAAGCGCGGGGCTTTCTTGATCAAAAAATCAGGGGATAAAATTTGCAAATTTTTCGACATCTCGAAGTTTACTTTGTACAATTATTTGGATACTATTCGGTCGAATGATTAATTAAAAGAATGAAAAAGTCAGAATAAATATATTCTGACTTTTTTTGTGCGTGCGTTATATTTTCTGTCATAAATTTACTAATAATTTCTTTGTAATTGATTGACAATTATGAAAGCTTAGATATAATAAACCTAAATATTTTTTTTGTTATCTAAAAATTTTTATTAATATTTTATTTAGGGGGGAACATAGGTATTTGTGAAAGGTGTTAAAAAAAATAAAAAGGTGGGGTAAGCATGGTGGCATCGCAGGGGGCAGTAGCCTATATTACGGTATTTATTGCTTTTACAGTTATGATGATTGTCGTTGGATACTTGGTTTCGAAGCGAGTGAAGAGTGGCGAGGATTTCTTAATGGGCGGAAGAGGACTGACTGCACCGCTATTAATTGGGACAACTGTTGCAACTCTTGTTGGTACTGGGTCGAGTATGGGAGCTGTCGGATACGCTTATACGAATGGGTGGGCTGGTGCCTTGTATGGTCTTGGTGGGTCTGTCGGAATGTTTGCCTTGCTATTATTATTTGCTGACGTGAGAAAATATAACTTTATGACATTATCAGAAGAGCTTAGTTTTTACTATGGAGCGAATAAAGTAGTAAAAGGATTTGCTTCGATCTTATTGTTTGTTGCTTCGATTGGCTGGCTCGGTGCACATATTTTAGGTGGCAGTTTATATCTTTCTTGGATAACAGGGATGGATCAGACGACGGCGAAAATCTTAGTCGTGTTAGGATTTGCGATTTATACGGTCATAGGTGGCTATTTAGCGGTCGTGTTTGTTGATACAATTCAAGGGGTGATTTTATTTCTTGGATTTATTCTCTTAACGGTTTTATCGTTGATAAAAATCGGAGGATACAAGGCTGGAACAAGTGAGCTGCCTGGTGAGATGGTGTCTTTTTTAGGGTTAGAGCAGTTGGGTGTTATTCCAGCAGTTTCGCTCGCTGTTGTAATTGCAGTCGGGGTTTTAGCAACACCATCGTATCGTCATCGCATTTATTCAAGTAACAGCATCGCTACTGTTAAAAAAGGCTTTCTAATTTCCGGGATCTTATTCGCAATTTTTTCAATCTTCCCAGCGATTGTTGGGATGTCAGCTAACATTATGAATCCGGAAATCGAACCTGGATATGCTTTTCCATTTTTAGCGACTGAAGTGTTTCCGATATGGATTGGGGCAATTATTTTAATGGCGGGTTTAAGCGCGACGATGTCTTCGGGTAGTTCAGATTTTATTACAGCTGTCACAATTCTTCTAAGAGATGTGTATCAAGTCTTCACTGGTAAAGTACCGAAAAAAGAAAACATGGTTAGAACATCACGAATAGCCTTATTTGTCACATTGCTCTTTGCATTTCTCTTAACATTAGGGGCAGATAATATTATCTCTTACATTTCCAATTTTATTTCAACTGTGATGTCAGGTCTTTTTGTTGCAGCAATCCTTGGGAAATTTTGGCCTAGAGCTACTTGGCAAGGTGGAATTGGTGCACTGGCAGGTGGGTCGATTACTTCCTTTGTTATTCTATCGAATCCAGACTTGGTGAGTTTTTGGGGAAATCCAATTCTTCCATCACTTATGGGTGCGCTAATGGCTGGAGTTGTCATAAGTTTCATTACTCCTAAAAATCATGTATCGAAGGAAGAAGCGTTAAATATTCTTTCAGAGGAACGAGCAAAGGTAGACTCGGGTTCAACGTTTGATGATGGGAAAAATATAAATATGTAAAACGAGTAGGAGGATATTATGTTTGATACACCAGCAGTATTAATCGATGAAGCAAAAATGAAAAGAAATATTAATAACATGCAAGCAACAATCAATCAGCAACAGGTTCGGTTACGACCTCATATAAAAACACATAAAATTCCTAGTATTGCAAATCTGCAATTACAAGCAGGTGCGATTGGAATTACGGTGGCGAAAGTGTCTGAGGCTGAGGTGATGGCAGCGCACGGCATCAAGGATATATTTATTGCTTATCCAATCGTTACCGAAACAAAAATTAGAAAAATGCTTGAATTAAGTAAAAAAATCAGGTTGATCGTAGGGGTGGACAGTCTAGCTGGTGCGAAATTAGTCGATCGACTAGCTAGGGAGGAAGCGCTTACAATAGAAGTGAGAATAGAAGTTGATACGGGTTTAAGAAGGACTGGCGTACAGTATCATGATGCGCCTCGTTTGGCCTTAGAAATAGCTAGGTTAGAGAGTTTGAATGTGACAGGAATTTATACGTTTAGAGGGGCACTATATCAAGGAAAACCGACATTGGATTTGGAAAAGGCTGGTCAAGAGGAAGGACAGCTGATGGTAGAGTTAGCCAAACAACTCCGTGATGCAGGAATTGAAATTCAAGATGTGAGTGTAGGGTCGACTCCTTCAGCGGATGCCGTATCCAAAGTGCAGGGAATAACAGAAGTTCGACCAGGTACCTATATATTTTATGACCGAATGCAAGCGGCTTTTAATGTGTGCCAACTAGAAGATTGTGCAGCCTCTGTTACGTGTACCGTAGTTAGTATTCCTTCAAACGATTTGATTGTCATCGACGGAGGGAGCAAAACATTTGCTAGCGATGTCCAACCAGCTGTGGCACCACTTCATTTAGAAGGTTTCGGTGCAGTTGTGAATGTACCCGGAGCCATATTTGAACGAATGACTGAAGAACATGGGATGATCAAAGTGCCAAAAACACATCGGTTAAAAGTGGGAGACAACGTCGAGATCATTCCAAACCACATATGTAGCACTGTCAACCTTCATAACTATGTATATTTGAAAACGGAAAATGGAGATTTAAAGCCTTTAGAAGTGTTAGCGCGAGGGAAAGTTCAATAAAGGAGGCGAGTCATGCTAGATTTACTAATCAAAAATGGAAGAATCGTTGATGGAACAGGGAACCCATGGTTTTACGGAGATGTCGGAATTAAAGAGGGGAAAATCACGCATGTCGGACGTGTATCAATTGAAAGCAAAGAAGTGATAGATGCTAATAAAAACATTGTATCACCTGGATTTATAGACGGTCATTCCCATTCAGATTTATTAGTCTTGAGAGAACCGCATAATGATATTAAGCTGCAACAAGGCGTTACGACGGAAGTAGTCGGAAATTGTGGGTTAGCACCTGCCCCATTTGTAAAAGAAAAAGGCAAGCTGTTAAAAAGTTATATTGAACCCGTTATCGGCGCAACATCGTGGGAATGGAATTGGGAGACGGTAGGGGAATATATCGAGGCGATTGCTAGCGCGAGAATCAGTGAAAACATTTCTACATATGTCGCTCACGGTTCCCTTCGTATTGCAGTTATGGGGTTTGAAAATCGCCCAGCCACAAAAGAAGAAATGAAGAAAATGAAATACTTGTTAGAGGAAGGCTTGCGAGCTGGAGCAATCGGCTTATCCATTGGCCTGCTTTATTCACCGGGAAGGTATTCGCCTAAAGAAGAAATCGCTGAATTATGCAGTGTGTTGCCAAAATACAATGGTCTTTTGTCAACACATATACGGGGAGAAGGGAATAATCTCCTTTCTTCTATTAAAGAAGTGATTTGGATCGCAGAAAAGAGTGGGACCTCCCTTCACATCAGTCACCTTAAAGTAGCAGGGAAAAGGAACTGGGGAGCTGCCATCCAAGCCTTGGAACTTATCGATGACGTAAGAGCAAGAGGACTTGATGTGACTTGCGATGTGTATCCATATAATGCAGGCTCGACGATGTTAACGACTTTGTTACCACCATGGACATTAGAAGGTGGTGTAGAAAAATGTTTGGAAAGAATCCGTAACATTCCAACTCGAGCCAAAATAGTCCGTGAGATGAAAGAAGAGCAAGAGGATTGGGATAATCTAATCGTATCAACTGGGTGGCAAAGCGTCATGGTCGCATCGATTTCAAGTGAAAATAAACATCTAGAAGGAAAGTCAATTTTAGAGATTAGTAGAGACAATGGGGTTGATCCGTATGAGCTCGCCTTACAATTATTAGACGAAGAAGAAGGCAATGTCGGCATTGTGTACTTCCACATGTCTAATCATGACGTAGAAGAAGTCCTTAAATATGATTATTCGTTAATCATCTCTGATAGTTTAGGGTGTGAAACTGGCAAGCCTCACCCGAGAACGTATGGGACATATCCAAGAATATTTTCTGAGTATGTCAGGAAGAAAAAGATATTTTCCTTAGAACAAGCGATACGAAAAGTCACCTCATTTCCAGCTCAAAGATTCCTTTTAGGAAATCGAGGCTTAGTAAGACCAGGCTATCAAGCTGATATAACGATTTTTAATCAAAATGACATTTTAGATACAGCTACGTATGAAGATCCAATTGCCTATCCGCAAGGCATCAACCACGTGATTGTAAATGGAATTCAAACAATAACAAACGGTGAGAATTTAAAGCGTTCTGGTGGTCTTATGATTGGCTCAAATACGTTCTTAACGTGTAAGTGTCATGGCTAGTAATGGAAAGTGAGGAGGATAAAGGTGAATACAGTTGAACAAAAATTAATTGACTTAGGAATTGAATTACCCGAAGCACCGAAGCCAGCTGCAATTTATGTGCCATCCAAAAGCTTCGGAAACCTTGTCTACGTCTCTGGACAAGATTGTCGCGTTAACAATATCTTAAAATACACAGGAAAAGTGGGGTCAGACTTAACGCTTGAAGAAGGCTATGATGCAGCGCGGCAAACGATTATTAACGCATTAGCTGTACTAAAAGAACAAATAGGAGAGTTTGACCGAGTGAAGCAAGTCGTCAAACTATTAGCACTGGTTAATTCAGCAGAGGGATTTGTGGAACAACCATATGTAATTAATGGTGCCTCTGAATTATTAGTTAAAGTGTTTGGTGAAGAAAGAGGAAGTCATGCTAGATCAGCTATTGGCTCAAATGAACTTCCATTTAATACTCCGGTTGAAATAGAGATGATTGTCGAAGTTGAGTAAGAGGTTAAAGATGAATAAAAGGAGAGAGACGCTATGTCAGAAATTGAACGTAAATTAGCAACACTAGAGATTACACTACAAAAGGTCCAAAAGCCTGTTGCAGCATTTGTCCCAGCGAAAACCGTCGGGAATCTAGTCTTTACATCTGGACAGGATTGCCGGATTGATGGGGTATTAAAATATGAAGGAAAATTAGGCTCAGACCTTACTATTGAACAAGGCTACGATGCCGCTAGACAAACGATGATTAATTTATTAGCGGTATTAAAAGAGCAGATTGGAGATCTTGATCGGATCAAACAAGTGGTTAAACTACTAGGCTATGTAAATTCAGCAGAAGGGTTCGTCGAACAACCGTATGTGATTAATGGTGCCAGTGAATTACTAGAAGAAGTCTTTGGAGAAAAAGGCAAGCATGCGCGTTCAGCGCTTGCAGCAAATGAACTACCATTTAATACTCCGGTTGAAATAGAAATGATAGTGGAGGTTTAGTAGAGTTTTAGATGATGATCTGTTAGGTAGTGGCATGAACTACGAAAAAAATGGGTAGTGGCTGGGATCTATGTAGGAAGCTTACTTGTTAGTAGGCTTCCTTTTGTTCTCGTTAATAAGTGATATCTGTCTTTGGGGAAGAAGCCTTGATAGATTCTGCATGAGACAAAATCTCATATGCGTATTGAGACTTTATTTGTAAAAGCAGTATGTCCCCTTTCTTGATTGTGGGACGATATTAGTAGGTTAGTGAAAAAGAAAGGTTACCTTGATAATGTTGATGAAAAAATCGACTCCTCTAGAGGAGTCGATTAGTGTTTATAGTTTATACTTGCAGTTCAAATTGTTTGGAGTAAAGGTGCGCATACGCTCCATTTCGTATAAGTAATGTATCATGTGTACCTTCTTCAGCAATACCGTCCTCTGTTAAAACAATAATTCGCTGTGCATTGCGAATAGTAGAAAGTCGATGAGCTATAACAATGGTTGTACGCCCTTTTGCTAGTGATTCCAATGATTCCTTTACGATGCTTTCACTCTCGTTATCTAGTGCACTCGTTGCCTCATCTAAAATGAGAACGGATGGATTCTTTAAGAATACACGAGCGATACTTAGCCGTTGTTTTTGACCACCAGACAGTTTGACCCCTCGTTGTCCGATCTCTGAATGGTAGCCATTTGGTAGGCTCATGATAAAGTCATGGGCATTGGCATGCTTTGTAGCAGTAATAATTTCTGCTTCACTAGCTACCGGGTTGCCATAACGGATATTCTCCATTACAGTACCAGCAAAAAGGTAA
This sequence comes from Halalkalibacter kiskunsagensis, assembly GCF_037027555.1. Lineage (NCBI taxonomy): Bacteria > Bacillati > Bacillota > Bacilli > Caryophanales > Bacillaceae > Halalkalibacter > Halalkalibacter kiskunsagensis. Next base: position 28,727 of record NZ_JAXBLX010000021.1, read on the forward strand.
ACATCCTGCTGTACCACACCAATGTTTTTTCTTAAAGACTCGAGGTCAATATCACGGACATTTTTGCCATCCAGTAAAATCTCTCCATCTGTCGTCTCATAAAAACGGGGGATGAGTGAGCATAATGTCGTTTTGCCTACTCCAGACGAACCAACTAACGCAACGTACTCGCCAGGGTGAATATGAAATGTCAGGTTTGCTAAAACATTGTTCAAATGGTTTTCGTAACGGAAGAAAACGTGTTTGAACTCAATATCACCTTCTACCCTTGATAGCGTGATCGCATTTGCTTTGTTTTCAATTGTTGGCTTGAGATTCATGATTTCCATAAAGCGCAAAAATCCGGTAAGTCCTTGCTGCAGCTGTGTGCTCATATGTGCAAGTCTTTGAATTGGCTCAGTCATATAGCTAATATACAGTAAAAAAGTGATCAAATCCGCTAAATCTAATCTTGCATTGACGATATTGGCACTTCCAAAAATGATTACCGTAATCGTAATCAGTTGAATAATCGTTTGAAAACTATTGTAAAAGAGTGCCTCAGCCTTGTACGTTTTCTTGCGACTATCAAGAAAACGGTTATTTTCACGGTTAAATTTATTAATCTCGATCTGCTCGTTCGCAAATGACTTTACGACCCGAATTCCTGCCAGACTATCCTCTACCTGTGCGTTAACGTCTCCAATTCGTTCTTTATTTTCTCTTAAAGCTTTAAACAGCATTTTATTAAAATACAATGAAAAGACAGCTAAGAGTGGCAAAAAACAGAATACCGCGATCGTTAACGGAGCATTAATCATGAACAAAATAACAAATGCTCCGATAAAGCGAACGAGATATTTTATATAGTCTTCTGGACCATGATGATACAGCTCGGAAAGCAACAACAGATCATTTGTTATCCTAGACATAAGCTGACCTGTTTTTTCCTTATCATAAAAGCTGAAGGAAAGCTTTTGCATATGCGCAAATAACTCACTCCGCATATCAGTTTCCATACACGCACCAACTTCATGACCTTTGTAGTCCACAAAGTAGGTCCCAATATTTTGGATGGCGATTAGGACAAGCATCAATCCACCAATCCAATATACTTCGCTTAACGCAGCGGATAAGTCTCCTTCCAAAACCTCTTTTGTAATATAGCGAACGAGTAACGGAAACACCAAAGTCAATAACGATACGATAGTAGCGCAAGTTAATACCGAGAAAAACAACGTTTTATACGGTTTATAATATGAAAAAAATTTTTTGAATGGAAAATGCATGATTTACCCCTTTTTTTTGTGTTATTTAGATAAACACATATAAGGGTAAACGCTTACAGTTTAAGAAAGAGTTTCACCCTTATATGTTAGTGCGAGTCTTTCTGTCATGTTTTTCATGTAAATTACCTCCTTGTTCATTAATCGTTCTTATTATAAACGATATCTTTTATTTCTGGAAGAATTTATTAAGTTGATAATACAAATTATTGAAATTATAAAAATAAAAAATAAATTCAACAGCTTTAATGTGATACCTGCGAATCGAGCGGGGGGGGAGGGGGGAAGGCCGGATAAGACTTGAAAAATGTATGAACGAAGAGCCCTGTCAAGGTGTCGAAAGTTAAATGAAGGGTAATAAATCCCCGCTTGAAGTTAATCCTTATAAAATTAGAGTAGATGTGTCTCATCTACTCTAATTTTGGTTTTTCAATTATGTAACTGCACTTAACATCCATTTATTTCAAATCGACTAAGATAAAGCATTGATCATCACTTTTGTGATAGGAATGTTCTTGCTTATTAAGGGATTGAATAATCTTCTCCTTAAGTTTAGAGATAGACATAAATTGGTTTTCCGCTAACAACGTACATAAATGTTCTGAATCAAGAGGATCAGTAACACCATCTGTATAAAGAAGGAGCCTACTTCCTTTTGTGTATGTAAAGGTGTTGAATTTAAATTGGATACCTTCAAATGTGCCAATCGGAGGAGTTGTAGAATGTAGCTGATGTAGCTTTCCGTTAGTGTCCTGCAAAAAAGCAGGTGGATGGCCAGCATTGATGTATTCAATTGTTTGTTTATCTGTATCAATTAAAAGGTTGATAGCTGTACAATAATGCCACGCTTCCTCATTCGTTTGGAACAAACTGTGAAGGTGGTTATCCAATTCCTTCATAACATCCTCCGTATTAACCCCTTTTGAAATGAGTCTTTGGAACAAGGAGTGCAGAGACATTGTGATTAATGCTGAAGAAATACCATGCCCCATAACATCAAGTAAAATAATTCCATAACGATGTTGATCTATTTGATAAAACCCGTAAATGTCACCCGATAATTCATTGGAAGCTTCATAGAATGATTCAATTTGAATATTCTGATTCACGATAGGATCAGTCAATGATGTTACTTGAATTTTTCTAGCGAGCTCCAGTTCTTTTTTTGTATTTATTTTGTATATTTGATTTTGTTTGTTCAAGTGCTTTAGATTTTTTAGGGCTTCCTCTAAATCTACATTCATTTTATGCTTAGCGATTAATGCTGCCTCGGCCTCTTTCTTTGCTATGAGTAGTTCATTTTCATACTCATTTCTTTTACGCATTGGGATTAGAACACAATCGATTTCAGTTTTGCCCTGCCTTTTCTTGGGAAGGGCATTCATCATGACAGGTACTTCTTCTCCATTTGAGGATTGTAAAGTGGTATGCATTTCCTCAACCTGATTCTCTAGTTTTACAAGTGGCACAAAATAGAGCTGATGAAAGAGTTGAGCTGGGACTGTAAGGATTGAATTAATTTGATTCCCACTTAGTTCGTCAAGATTATAACCAAGTGTTGTAAGTAACGATTGATTTATTGATAAGATAATTCCATCTTCTGATAAAGTAAGAAAGCCACATGGTGCATCATTCAATTGTTCATCCATTACACAGGCTCACCTCGGTCAGCCTGCCTCCCATTAAAAGTAGCTTCTTTCAGAAAATGACGTATTACCTGTACAGTTTCCTCTGGGTGACTCATATGTGGGCAGTGGCCCGTTGCTACCATCTTTACTAGCGTACTATCAGGAAGATGTTGATAGAGATACTGACCTACTACAGATGGAGCAATAATATCGTCAGAACATTGTAAGATAAGTGATGGTACTGTTACTTTTGCTAAATCTTTGCGGTTGTCTGCGAAAAAAGTGACCTCCGCAAACTGACGAGCAATAATAGGATCAGTTGAGCAAAAACGCTCCGCTAATTCACTTTTTATCTCCGGGCGATTTGTATTATTCAATAATGTCGCGGCAAAGACAGTTGCCCAGCCTATGTAATTTTTCTCCATCATCTCAATTAATCCTAGAAGTTGTTCTTTTTCAAAGCCTCCGTAGTAGTCAGGAGGATCATTCAAATAGCAAGGAGAAGGCCCAAGCATAATAAGGTGAGAGAAGTAATGAGGATGACTCAGTGATGCTAGCATGCCAATCATACTTCCAACAGAATGCCCAACAAAAACAGCCTCTTTTAGGTCTAAAGCCCGACAAACATCAAGAACATCTTGTGCATAACCATCAAGAGTGCTATAACGATTCATATCATAGGCTCGTAAATCTGAATTTCCTGAACCAACATAGTCAAATAAGATAATTTGGTATTCATCTGAAAGGGCTGTAGCAACTGATGTCCACACGCTTTGATCACAGCCGAAACCAGGCGCAAATATGATCGATTGTGTACCGTTACCAATAACCTTCACATTATTACGAGATAGAATCTTCTGGTTCATAAATGAACTCCTTTCTGTAGGGACCTTTTATAGGAAACTGTAATGAATATCATAACATTTAACTGTTATATATGTATGGTCTTCGATAAAATGATCTACATCAAAGGTGAAAATACTTCTTTCTAACTTCTCTGGTGCTCATTTTTTTGTGACTATTATCACAAGTAATGAGAGAAGGGAATTGAATAGGGGCCAATTATTAATAAATAATAAAAAAACTCTTATGAAATTTTGAAAGTAGTAGTTAATGCAATTAACGAATGAGTGAAAAAGCAAACCTTGTCTACGCGATAGGATTTTCTTTTTCACTTTTGTTTGTACGGTATCGATGTAGACTCTAGGGTAAAACAGTGAAGGGTGTAGTTGCTGTAGTTTAAAGTGAAAAGCGTAGTGACACGTGTAAAAGGATTTTGATCTAAGAAACTAAAGAAAAAAACACGGCGCCTCTGTGGGTACCGTGCCCGCTAAACAAATACACTCATTAAAGAGTAACCATAGTACTAGACGTTTTTGATAGGGGGAAATGAACAAAAAATGTGGTTCCATTCCCGCTTGTTTCTATTGTGATGGTTGCATGCTGTCTTTCAGCTACTTTTTGACATATTGACAGTCCAAGTCCTGTTCCGTTTGACTTTGTGCTAAAAAATGGAGTGCCGATTTTTTCGAGGAGTTCCTTTTTTATCCCGTATCCTTCATCTTGAATGGCTAAAATGATCTCTTCGTCTTGTTGATACGTTTTAATCGTAAGTGCCCCGCCACTTTGCATTGATTCTAATCCATTTAATGAGAGATTCAAAAGTAACTGCTTGATTTCGTCTTCATTTAATTGGAGGATTGGACACGGACCTAATTCAAGACGAACCAATTTATTTGAATACATTGCTTTAGCTTGGAGGAGTGGATACAAGGTCTTGATAATAGCATTGAGTTCAACTGGTGTTTGCTTTGATTTGTCCGTTCTTGAAATAGAAAGAAATTCAGATAAGATATCATGAGCTCTGTCTAATTCTTCGATCATAATATCAACAAATTCAGAGGAGGGGTGCTCTTTAGACATTTGTAAAAATCCCCGAATAGTTGTTAGGGGATTTCTAATTTCATGGACAATTCCAGAGGCCATTTCCCCAACAGAATTCAGTCGATCTAAGCGTACCATTTCCTTTTCAACCAATGCTCGTTCCGTAATGTCTGTAATGACTGTTAGTAGACATGCTTCACCATGTGCATCAAGAAACTCAGAAGATAATAAACCTTCACGCATTTCACCTGAATGATTTAAATAACTAATTCGAATATTATGAACGGGATGGTTTAATTCCGACAGTTCCAAAACCAGTTCTTCCATATCTTCTGAATGAATGATGTAGGTTAAGGAGTCCGATGATTGATCTATAATATCAGTATAGTTATCATAACCGGAGTAGGATAACCAACTTTTATTCACATTTATGTACTTCCAATCATCTAGCGAGCGCAGGGAAACTAGACACGGCGTAGCCTCAAAGATTTTACGGAAACGTTCTTCTTCTATTTCTTTTCTTTTTGTAACATCTCGAATAGAACAGACAAAGACACGCTTGCCTGTAATACGTGCTTCACCCAGTTGAACATCAGCAGGAAAATAACTTAGGTTTTTTCGTAAAGCTGAGGTTTCAACAATGTTTCCTGCTTCTCTTTCCTTTGAAAACTGGCTCGACAAATTAGGAACGAGTGTGTTAATGTGATGTCCAATAATTTCATCTTCGCTATATCCAAACATGATTGCAACAGCAGGATTGATCGTCAGGATTGTACCTGTCACATCAAACGTAATAACGGTGTCATCGAGCGTTTCCCCCATAACTTTCATGATTTTATTTTGTAATTTGATTTGTTCCTGGTATTGATGAATTTTAACGAATGCGTCCACTTTCATTTTTAACGTTTCTGGGTGGAATGGCTTTAAAATATAATCAATTGCCCCGGCTTCAAAACCTTGCATCACATGTTCGATCGCTTGACTGATCGCTGTAATAAAAATAATTGGAACTTGTTTCGATTTTTGACGGGACTTAATGATTTTCGCTGTTTCAAATCCATCCAAACCTGGCATTTGAACATCAAGTAAGATAACCGCAATCGTTTCGGTTAAGACATATTTAAGTGCCTCTTCTCCAGAGCTGACACTGATTAGATTGTAGTAGGGCGAAGAGAGCAAGCCTTCAAGTGCAAGTAAATTTTCAGGTCTGTCATCAACTAATAAAATATTCGCTTTCCTTTGAATGTGCCACTTATCTGCAACGTGTTTCATTTGGTCAATCTCCTCTCAGGCTATGTACGGATCTTAGAAGTTGTTTCACTTCATTTGCACAACCAAACCTGTAACAATGAAAAAAGCTGATCTAGGAATACAGGTTTACTAATGTAGTCTGACGCACCTGCCTTCATGCATTTGTCTTTATCGTCTTTCATTGCTTTAGCAGTAAGTGCAATAATTGGTAATGTTTGATATTTAGGCATTGATCTAATCATTTGAATTGTCTCATAGCCATCCATACGTGGCATCATGATATCCATTAGGATTAAATCGATTTCTGGATGTTTCCTTAAAAGTCTAAGCCCTTCTTCTCCGTTTTCAGCAAAAAGAGTGTCCGTACCTTTATCCTCTAATGCGGTGGTGAGCGCAAAAATGTTACGCATATCATCATCGACAATTAGGATTGTTTTTCCTTTCAGAAATGGAGTTTGGTCGTCTGTTTCATCCGAGACATCAACTGTAGCCGCTACGTCATTTATTAAAAAGGTAGGATCAGTTTCGATGTTTGACTCATCCATTGGGAGGTGAAAGGTAAAAGTACTTCCTTCACCAACTTTACTTTCTACCTCAATTCTCCCCCCTAATAGTTCAGCGATTTCTTGGCTTATCGAAAGGCCTAAGCCAGTACCGCCGTATTTACGGTTGGTTGTTCCATCACCTTGTTGAAAGGCTTGAAAGATCAATTGATGTTTCGCTTTAGGGATCCCTATTCCAGTATCTTTTACTGTAAATAAGAGAATAGACCCGCTGTTTTTTGTTGAGAGATGGTTGGGTAGTTTGGCAATTTGAGCATGAAACATGACTTCTCCTTCTTCCGTAAATTTAAATGCATTTGATAGTAAATTTGTTAGTATTTGCTGCAAGCGGTGTCCATCCGTCCAAAGCTTGGTTGGTAGATTGTTACTTAATTGAACATTAAAGGCAAGGTCTTTTTCTAAGGCAAGAGTTGAAAATTGACGCTCAACAAAGATGCACAATTCTTTCACATTAACTTCAGTTGGAGTAGTAGTCATCTTGCCTGACTCGATTTTTGCTAAATCAAGAATATCGTTTATTAATTGGAGCAGGTCTTTGCCAGATCTCGAAATGGTATCAGCATATTCAACTTGTTTCTCAGTAAGATTGCCTTCTTTATTTTCAGTAAGCAAATGGGCTAAAATTAGTAAACTATTCAGTGGAGACCGCAATTCATGAGACATATTAGCGAGAAATTCCGATTTGTATTTTGAGTTGAGCTCAAGTTGTTCTGCTTGTTTTTCCAGCTTTTGTTTTGTTTTAGACAGTTCTTGTGTTTTTTGCTCAGATTGATGAAATTGTTCTTCTAATTTTTCGTTCATGGAAAGTAGTTCTTCCTGCTGCATCTGTAATTCTTCTGATTGACTTTGTAATTCTTCTGTAAAAAGCTTACTCTGTTGCAATAGATTTTCAACCTGCATGCGACCTTTTACACTATTAACCGTAATTCCGATTTGGCTAGCTATTTGTGTTAAAAGGGTTTCTTGTATTTGGGTAAATCGATAGAATGAAGCGAGCTCGATAACGACCGTTACTGTCCCTTCAAATTCAACTGGAATAATGATCAAGCTCACTGGTTTAGCTGCGCCAACTCCTGAAGTGACTTGAACATAGTCTTCTGGAAGATTGGTTAAAAGGATGGTTCGTTTTTCTAGTGCTGCTTGTCCAATAAGGCCTTCGTTGTATCGAAAGCGGGTCGGGTGAGTTTGGGTTGGGCTTTTTCCTGAGAATGCTAGGCTTTGAAAGGATTCATTCTCACCAGAACCTTGTTTTACATAAAATACACCGTAACTAGCCCCAACCATGGGAGTAATTTTCATCATAAATTGCTCGGCTAATGTTTCTAAGTCATGAATGCCTTGATACATCGTTGCGACTTCTGCGATGCTATGTTCTAGCCAACTTTTTTCTTTGAGAGTCAAAGTCATTTTATTAAATGCTTTCGCGATATCGCCCGTTTCGTCTTGCGATGTAACCTCAATTTTTGGTATGTCTTCTGTGTTATTAGAAGTAGTAGTGAAACTAGCGATCACATTCATGATCTTAGAAAGGTTTATCGTGATGTTTTGTGAGATCGCGAAACCGATCGTAATAAAGAGAATAAGGGAAGAGATGCTTAGTATAATGGTCATTCTGTATATATCTTGTACAAGTGCTGTGTTTTCGGCCCTTGCTTCATCCATTAGATGCTGGTTGCGTTCTGTCAGAAGGTTGGCAAGGGGAGCAAGTTTACTTCCTATTGGGAGCACTTCTGTCATAAAAAAATCTAATGCTTCTTGTTGGTTCTGATTTTCGTCATATAGAGTTATCAACTCTTCATACTTTCCTTCAAATTCCTCGTTTAATGCATATAACTCATCTACGTCTTTTTTACTTTCAGGTTGGGTTACCATTGTTCTTGTTTCGGTAATGACATCATTGACCTTGTCGTTTGCTGTTCGTAGCTCACTAATAAAGTGGGGACTTTCCGTTAAGAGGTAGCCTCGCAAACCATTCGTTTGTTCGAGTGTGAGAACTTGAATCTCCTTCGTATTTGATAGAATGTGAACGCGAAGGTCAATCAGACTTGAATATGAATGATTGATTTTGTCGATATAATAATAGAAAGCCATGCTTGTGCCCCCAAAAAAGAGGGCGAGAACAAGAAAGCTTAATAATAATTTTTTTCCAATCGTTAACTTCACAGTACTTCCTCGTTTCTAGTTTGTATTTGCTTTATTTCACGTCTCCTTTATTATAATTCGTTCTGTGAATTTAAATGAAAAATATGTCAGATAATCTGACCTTAAATATGTATTTAAAATACATATTAAAACGATTTCCTTCATTATTATATGGATAGATTAATGAAAACTATAAAAAGAGATGTTCACAAAATAGACATAATTATGATGACCGAATTCGACAGTCAGATTGAATGGCATTGTCATATACTTGCGGTGTTCAACAAACTAGAAAAATTTGGAGGGTTCATAAAGTGACAACTCTAACAATGGAAAAGAAGCAAGTGTTTTCAAATTATACGACCCAATTGTTTTATGATGAAATGTTCGATCAAACAGGGAAAGTAAGATCTTCATATAAAAAGCTCTACGAACGATTTATAAAGATGGGGATTACGGAGCTCAGCAATCGAAATTTGTTTATGCAATTGCAAATGGTGAAAAAGGGGATCACTTTTACCCTGTATGGTGACCAGGAAGATACATCTTCTGAACGTACCATTCCTTTTGATATTAGTCCAAGAATTATAAACTCTGATGAATGGACGTTTCTTGAAGATGGTTTGAAACAAAGGGTGAAAGCCTTAAATGCGTTTATCAAAGATATATACCATGAGCAAAATATTCTTCACGAAGGTATTATTCCACGAAAAATGGTGGTTACGAATCCATATTTCCGTCCTGAAATGGTTGGGGTTAGCATCCCGAATGATAACTACATCCCGTTATCTGGGATTGATTTAATCCGCAGTGAGACAGGAGAGTTTTATGTTCTAGAAGACAATTTACGCAATCCGTCTGGGCTATCCTATGTTTATCAAAACCGTTCAATGATGATGCATCTTTTTCCTGAGTTGTTTTTTGAATACGACGTGCGTGATATAGATCAAGGATTAAATGACTTACTAAGTACCTTACGAAGCTTAGCACCGCAAAATAAAGTGAATCCTCTCGTTGTGTTACTAACACCTGGAGTGCATAATGCTGCTTATTATGATCATACGTTTCTCGCACAAGAGATGGGCATTGAGCTTGTTGAAGGAAGAGATTTAACTGTTATTGATCAGAAAGTGTACTTAAAAGGCATTCAAGGACTTCGTCAAGTCGATGTCATCTATCGCCGGATTGATGATGAGTTTCTGGACCCAATAGCGTTTCGTTCCGATTCAGTTCTAGGGGTACCAGGGTTAATGAATGCGTACCGTGCTGGACAAGTCGCTCTTACTAACGCACCTGGAACAGGGGTCGCAGATGATAAAGCCGTTTATGCGTTTGTTCCTGATATGATTCGCTTTTATTTAAATGAAGAGCCGATTTTAAAAAATGTTCCTACATATACATTATCAAATGAGGAGGAAATTCAATATGTTCTTTCCCATTTACGAGAGTTGGTCGTAAAAGAACGGTCTCTATCCGGTGGATATGGCATGCTAATAGGACCAAAAGCTTCCATAAAGGAGATCAAGGAGTTTGCAGTGAAAATCAGAAAGAATCCTGAACGCTTTATTGCGCAGCCAACATTAAAGCTATCCTGTGCTCCTTCTTTAATGGAGGATGGAGAGGTTGCTCCTCGTCATATCGATTTGCGTGCGTTTGTATTTAAAGGGAAAGAGATTCAACTCGTACCAGGTGGGTTAACAAGAGTGGCACTAAAAAAAGGATCGTTAGTAGTGAATTCATCGCAAGGTGGCGGAACAAAAGATACATGGGTTTTGGAAAGAAAGTAATAGAATAAAAGTATAAATGAGGTGAGTATGATGATGAATCGTTCCGCGGAATTATTATTTTGGATAGGGCGTTATTTAGAAAGAACAGAAAATCATACGAGATTAATAGATGTGAATTATCATATGCGTCACGAATTAAAAGGAAGTGCCAATAATTATCAGGTTTGTAAATGGGAACGACTTATTACCACAATTGGTAGTGATTATTCATCTAAGAAAGATGACGAGCCAATGAATGAAACAACTGCACTTAGGCTATTAACGTTTGAACGTACGAACGTAAACTCTATTTACTCTTGTATAAATCAAGCAAGAGGCAACATGCGGGCACTTAGACAATTGTTACCAGATGATTTATGGGATAGTATGAATTCTTTTTACCTTTGGATGAAAGAACAAGATATACATAATGTGATGGAGCAATCGCCACATCTCTTTTATCAGCGTATCAGAGAATGGCTTGCGGCAATTAATGGGACTACAGATTCCGTTCTTCTTCGAGGACAAGAATGGAATTTCATTCAAGTTGGTAAATTCTTAGAAAGAGCTGAAAATACGATACGTATACTCCAAACGATCTACAGCAATTTAATCGAAGATCATGATTTTCCTTTCGATCAAAAGCATTACAATCGGATGCTTATCTTATTAAAGTCTGTCGGTGGTTATGAAGCATTTCGGAAATTTCATGCTGATCACGTCACGTTTGTAGAGGTCTTTGAATTTATTATGCTTAATTCGCAATTTCCTCGCTCGGTAAACTTTGCACTAGGGTCATTGGAGGCAAGCTTGCTAGTAATTAAGCAGGATGATTACCAATTAGCTGCATTATCAGATCAAGCGATAGATCTAACAGGGGGAGTGAAAGAGGTATTGTCTGGTTTGAAGGCAAAAGGGGACGGATTAGAATTACTGCAAGAGATGATGAATTCTTGCTATCAACTGGATCGTACCATCTCCGAAAATTTCTTTCAGGAGGAGTTTGTTAAAGCGTGAAACTACAAGTCTCTCATTTTACAAAATATTTTTATCAAGAGCCGGTCGAAGATAGTGTCAATGAGGTTCGGTTGACTCCAATAACAGATGATCATCAGACATGTTGCAATCATACCATTTTACTTGAGCCGACGGTGCCTTTATTTTCATATAAAGATTACTTTGGGAATGTTGTTCATCATTTTACTATTCAAGGACCTCATCAAAGGCTCGTGGTCGAATCACGTTCAATTGTAGAAACGGAAGAAAAACATTCCGTTGCTCTAAACCAGGTTTCTTATGGGGATGAATGTGAGATTTTAGATGGTGAAATGTTTCAGAATCAGTACGCTGAATTTTTAATAGAAACGAATTATACGCGGATTACTCCTGAGTTACGAATGTTTTGTGCATCCATACATCAAGAACGTGTAAGCAGTGTCTACGAATTGCTTGAACAAATCTCGCATTTATTATTCAGTCGATTCACTTATGATACAGATGCATCTAATGTTCATACGACTGTCGAAGAGACATTGCGGTTAAATCGAGGAGTCTGTCAAGATTATGCCCATGTCATGATAGCGATTTGCCGTATGTATGGTATCCCGGCGAGATATGTAAGTGGTTATCATTTTATTGGCGATGTCAATGATGATCAAACTGAAATTCAGCATGCTTCACACGCATGGGTAGAAGCCTATGTTCCTTTTGTAGGATGGATCGGCTTTGATCCAACGAATAATGGAAAAATTGACTGGCGTTACATTAAAATTGGTCATGGCAGAAACTACAGTGATATTGTTCCGTTTAAAGGTGTTTACCAAGGGGCAGGAACGCATGATCTCGACGTGTTTGTTGATATAAGAATTTACAGAGAGTAAAACCTTAAAAGACACCAAATTATCATAGAGGATAATAAGAGCGGTATTCTACTGAAAAAGTCTACCGAGGAAGTGGAAATGGCTCCGCACGTTGCGCGCCTGCGGATTGAGAAACCCACTCATAGCGGGCTTAAAGTGTGAGACACTTCTCATACCAATGGCAACGACTACGCTCAGTGCCCTCTCTGTCCCTACCTGTTCGGTTGTTCGTATCAAGTCTGAAGAAAAAAGCATAAGTCGAAGGTAGAGAGGCTGTCCCAAAAGGTCATAAATAAATGTCCTCTTGAAGACAGCCCTATTTTTTTAGATTCGAAGGACAGGCTTAACGTAAATTAATTTCACATACCATATTGTTTTGTAAACGGGTTGGATGAAAGTAATTGTTAATCCTCAGGTGTGATAGTGGAACAATCAAATAGAAATAATTCAATCGTTGGTGGAAAGCACTCCTTTTATAGGATTTGCTAGTAAAAAAAGAGAAGAGGTTTACCAAAATAAACAGAATGGTTACGGCAACTAAAATGGTTGAAATCATTTAAGGTTGTACGTTCTCCTTTCCATTCACTTTTTATTTTATTCAATAAATACCCTAAAAGGTAAAAGTTAATCTTAACTAATCTTTAGGGTATTTTATAGTTAGAAAATCGCCAAGACATGGAATTCTATGTCTTTTTTTCATTTGTTTCAATGAAGTAACAATCTTTTAATCTATATAACACTTCAATTAAAGAAGCTTTTGAAAGTAGGGGAAGTATCAATATTTAAATATTACAAAGTTTGAATTTGAAAACATAAAAGTGAATTTTATAGTGATGCTGGAAAAAAACCTCGTTTTAATTAAAAAGATTAATGGTATACACACATAAACCAATTAAAAAGGTTTCCTAGACTAACAACAAAGGAGGAAGAGCAGATGAGTATTACAAAAAGTACAGATAGTTCAAGTCTTGCGGAAGTGATTGACAGAATACTAGACAAAGGAATTGTGATTGATGCTTTCGTTAGGGTCTCACTTGTTGGGATAGAAATACTTACTGTTGAAGCTCGAGTCGTTATCGCTAGCGTCGATACATGGCTACGCTATGCAGAGGCTGTTGGACTCCTGAGAGATGAAGTTGAAGAAGAAGGTCTTTTGAGAAATAACCAAGATCGTGGGACACAATTTAGTTTTTAGATCACACGTTTACTTAAATAGAAAACAAGAAATGAGGTCAACTTACTATGACAGTTGCAGAAAAGAAAGAACAGAATGAAGAAATAGAGCAAAACGAAGAGAGAAAGGACGACAATCATCATTCTATGAACTTAGCGATAATTGGTGGAGTGGTCGGAGCGGGAATAGGCTTGCTATCTAGTCCTGGAACGAGCAAGAAAGTCATCAGAAATATAAGTGAATCAGAGGTTATGAGAGTAGCTGGTAGAGAATTAAAAAGAGCAGCTCAAGAAATTCTTACAGAGCAAGCTGTTAATAGCATTAGACAAACAGCGTCCGGCTATATGAATAAATCTGGAGGAGGCTTATTGTCACTTAAAAAGAAGCATGATGAGAATGATGAGGAAGATCATTCGAGCGATGAAGATCCTTCGTCTCATTACGAAGAAATCAAAGAAGATAACAAACAGTTAAATGAACGCCTTGAAAAAATTGAAAATATGCTAAATAAGCTAGCTGATTCAAAGAAATCATAAGTCCACTTTCGCTACGTAAAGGGAGGAGTTGGATGGACAAACCAGTGAAAAAGGCCGTAGGGAAGGTTGCCAAAAAAGTCGTAGAACATACCCCTGAGCCAATAAAAGAACAAGTAAAAGATACAGTAATACAAAAAACGAAAGACACACTTGTTGAGAATGTACAAGCAAAGGCTGATAAAGCGGCTAGCCGATTAGAGAAAGCCAAAGATGAAAATGCTGATAAAATTCATGACAAAGCAGACCAAGCGAAAGAAAAGGCTCAAGATGTATTGCTTTCTGTTCGAGACAAGATCGGTAATGTTGTTGAAGCAGGTCAAGAGTTTCAAGAAAAGATCTCTTCAGCAAATAAAGAGGATGAGCGAAATGGTAAGAATGTTAGAAAGATAAAAGGCGTTAGCAATATTAAGAGTTATAAGTATGTTAAGAGTGCTACCGCTATTAAAAGCTCAAAGAACATCAAATCCTCCAATGACATTAAGACGATGAGTTCTTAAATGGAACGGTGAAAGGAGAATAACGAATGTCAATTCAAAAAAGTGCAGATAGTTCAAGCTTAGCTGAGGTAATTGACCGGATTTTAGATAAAGGAATTGTGATTGATGCATTTGTAAGAGTCTCGGTAGTAGGGATTGAAATTTTAACCGTTGAAGCGAGAGTTGTGATTGCAAGTGTGGATACATGGTTACGTTATGCAGAGGCAGTTGGGTTGCTTCGAGATGGGGTTGAAGAAAATGGACTTCCACCCCAGCAAAATGAACGAAATGCGAGCTTTAGTGTGTAGGTGTGGATTGATGGAGTCAGGGGTAGAGCCTAGCCCTGGCCTCCCATCTATATTTAGCAGGAGGTCACTATGGAAATTAAAAAAATCATGGGAAATGTTGCTGACTTCTTTAATGAACATGTAGCTCCTGTTCATAAGATTACCTCAGTCGAAGAAAATGACAACCATGGTTGGAAGCTTACGGTTGAAGTTATTGAAGAAAAGGAATACATGAAAAAGTATGCAAAAGATGAAATGCTAGGTGTGTATGATGTTCAACTTAATCAACAGAAGGAAGTTACATCGTTTAAAAGACGTGATATTCGTTATCGTAGTGCCATTGGTCAAGAAGTGTAGGACGTGGTGAGTAGGAGGGAAAAGAGTGACAGTCTTAAAAGAAAAACACAACAAGAATACTAAATTATTGATTCAAGACTCAATAACAAAGGAATTACTTACTCGCTCGTTACAATACTTAAAAGCTGGGTACCCTATTCATTTTATTGGCCCATCTGGAGCAGGGAAAACCTCTCTGGCACTCGCTTTAGCTAAAAAAAGAAAGAAACCCGTCATGCTCATACACGGTAACCATGAATTAAACAACAAAGATTTAATTGGCGACTTTACTGGATACAAAAGTAAAAAGGTTGTCGATAACTATATTCGTTCCGTTTATAAGAAAGATGAAAGTGTGATAGAGACGTGGAGGGACGGGCGTTTGCTAGAAGCAGTAAAAAATGGATACACGCTCGTTTACGATGAGTTCACGAGATCACAACCAGCGACGAACAACATCTTTTTGTCTATTTTAGAAGAAGGCATCCTCCCTCTTTACGGTTCAAAACTAACCGAACCTTTTGTCCGTGTTCATCCTGATTTTGCGGTTATATTTACGAGCAATCCTGATGAATATGCAGGTGTTTATTCAACACAAGATGCATTGCTAGATCGATTGATTACGATCTTTGTTGATTATAAAGACATTGAACGAGAGACAACGATTGTTTCAGAAAAAGTCGACATCGAAAAGAGTGAAGCGAAAGTCATTACGACTTTAGTAGCTGATTTACGCCAAGAATGCAAAAAGGATACTGGTCCAAGTTTACGAGCTTCATTGATGATTGCGAAACTAGCTTCAGAAGAAGAGATACCAATTGATGGAAAAGATCAAGACTTTCAACGTTTATGTCTTGATATATTAGCACATCAAGTAAGTCGATGTATGGAATCAAACAAGCAAATAAAAACAGCTGAAGAGTTGGTAATAAAAGCTTGCGAGAATACGAAGGTTAATGAGGAATAAAGGAGAGTCACACAATGAGCCAAGATGAGAGCACGGGGATTTATATATTTTGTGGAATTCAAACAGAAGCGAATGATGAGTTTGGGGTTATTGAAATAGAAGGGGAGAACAGGGATCTCTTTGCTATCCATTATAAAGATGCAGCAATCGTTGCCGCTGAAGTTCCAATGAAAATCTACCACCCAAACAAAGACAATTTACTGATGCACCAACATGCAGTTTCGCTTGTGGTGAAGAAAAATGAAACAGTTATTCCTGTTAGTTTTGGTAATGTTTTTCAGTCAAAAGAAGATGTGGGTGTGCTACTTGAAAATCTATATCCGCAATTTGAAAAGCTGTTTCCAGCAATAAAAGGAAAAATTGAAGTGGGCTTAAAAGTGATTGGAAAAAGTGAATGGATTAAATCACAAGTTAGTGAGAACTCACAGATTGAAAAAATGGCAGAAGCCGTTCGTGGAAAAACGGAAGCAGCTAGCTATTATGAACGAATTCGATTAGGGGGAGCTGCACAAAAATTATTGGCTGGTTTGCAAAATGAGGTGAAACAGGAAGTGTTTGATCCATTACATGAGTCAGCTGAAGCTGCTAAATCAAATGATCCAATAGGAGAAAAAATGTTGTTAAATGCTTCTTTCTTAATTGACCGAGACAAAGAAGAGGAGTTTGATCAAAAAGTAAATGAGGCCCATGACGAATGGAAGGATAAGGTCGAATTTAACTATACCGGTCCTTGGCCAGCCTATAACTTCGTCAATATTAGGTTGAAGGTTGAGAACAGCTAATGTTTCATAAAGTAGTAACTGCCCCCATCAACTTAATTATGAAAATCGGGGAAAAGGTGAAAGAAGAAGCAGATAAGGAATTATATGACCTTTCAACTATTCAACAAAAACTGATTCAGCTGCAAATGCTGTATGAGCTTGGGGATATTCCAGAGGAAGCTTATAAAGAGAAAGAACAAGAATTGCTGATGCGATATGAAGTAGCGAAACGTCTTGAATTAAAACAATGGGAGCAAATGGCAAAGAAGAAATGAGGAGAAGAAAATGGGTGATTTAATCTATTTATATGGTTTAATTCCAACAAATGAAGCGAACAATCATTCGTTACCAACGTATAAAGGCTTCGACGGGACAGCTAGAATTTACACTATACCTATAGAAACAAGCACAGCGATTGTTTGTAAACTGGACTCTGAAAATTACTCAGAAGAACAGATCAAAGATCGAGTAAATAATGACATGGAATGGCTTCAAGAAAAGGCATTTCACCACCATGAAACAGTTATGAAGCTAGCGAGGATTTTCACGATTGTCCCCTTGAAATTTTGTACGTTATATAAAAATCAAGACAGTTTAGCAAAAGCGGTACACGCTAAAGAATCCAAAATAGAAAGTGCCTTTTCGTTATTAGCTGGAAATGAAGAATGGAATGTGAAGATTTATTGTGATGATCAATTAGTAAAAAAACAAATCAAAAAGAGCAATCCAGTAATCGAAGCAAAGAAAGCAGAAATCAGTCAATTACCTAAGGGGAGACAATTTTTCGAAAAGAAAAAGCTAGATAAACTAATTCAATCTGAACTTGAAAAAGAAACAAATCGTGTTACTGAAAAAATACATCTTCATCTGAAAGGATTTGTTCTTCAAGGAAATGTAAAAAGGAATTGGAGTAAAAACGTGACAGAAAAAAAAGAAAATATGATCTGGAATGGTGTATACCTTATTTCTGAAACGGTTGTAGAGTCTTTTTTGGAGCAAATCCAACATTTTGAGAAACAAATGCAAGAAACGGGATGGAAGTTTGAGGTATCTGGACCTTGGCCAGCCTACCATTTTTCTAGCTTTTCATAAGTGAGGAAGAAAATATATGTCTCTTAGAGAATCGATTGAAAACAAGGAGATCGCGTTAATTGATATTTTAGATGTCATCTTTGATAAAGGGGTCGCAATCAAGGCTGATTTGGTAATTTCAATTGCTGGAATTGATCTTGTGTATTTAGATTTGCGAGTATTAATTGCTTCAGTAGAATCTCTTGTGCAGGCTCAACAAGGAAATGCACAAGCAATATCTTCAGAGGATTTCGATCAACAAAGGGAGGAGTTAATGGATGCAACCGGCCAACCCAACAAAAGGGAGAATTAATTTAGATCCAGAAAAAGCAGAGCATGGACTAGCTCAGCTGGTGTTAACTGTCATTGAACTACTGAGGCAAATTGTTGAAAGACATGCGATCAGGCGTGTAGAAGGTGGGACCTTGACAGAAGAGGAAATTGAGCGTTTAGGCGAGGCCTTAATGAACTTAGAAGAAAAAATGGATGAATTAAAAGAAGTTTTCGGCCTTGAAGCAGAAGACTTGAATATAGATCTTGGTCCTTTAGGGAGCTTGCTTTAATTGAAATGCCAAGGAGGATCTCATTATGTCAGTCGAACATTCGATGCAATCAAGTACGATTGTAGATGTGTTAGAGAAAATATTAGATAAAGGTGTGGTTATCGCTGGGGATATCACGGTAGGAATTGCGGATGTTGAACTGTTAACGATTAAAATCCGTCTCATTGTTGCTTCTGTTGATAAAGCAAAAGAAATTGGTATGGATTGGTGGGAAACAGATCCATACTTAAGTTCAAAAGCTATAGCAAACCATACGAGTACTCTTGAAGAAGAGAATAAGAAGTTGTTAGCAAGACTTGAATCTCTTGAAAAGAAGTGAAATACAACCATTGAAATTTTACTAATAATAGGAGGTTTTTACAATGTCAGAAACAAAAAATGTAGAAAATCAAACAGAGGAAAAAGCATTGCAAGATGAAAAAAGTTCAAATAGCAGTCCGTTAAAACGTTCCATAACAGGAGGTTTGATTGGGGCTGCCGTTGGATATATAGCAACACCTGAGAATGGCAAGAAGCTTATGGAGAGAATCGATCGTGATAAATTAAAAAGCAAAGGATTAGACTTAGGTCAAGCGGCGAAAGAAAAGTCTAAGAAAGCTGCAGGTTCCATTAAAACTTCTACGATAGATTTATTTCATAAAGACGACGATAATTCCAGTGAAGAATACTCAAATGAACAAGAAGACAATTCTGAAACAAGCCTTCAATCAAGCACCGAGACAGATTCAACGAATAAAGAACAAGAATCCTTAATGGAAGAAAATGATAATCTAAACAATCGTATAGATCGATTAGAAGAGATGCTGACCAAATTAACTCAAAATAGTAAGGAGGAGGAAGAAGACGAATCAAAAGAAGAGGAAACAGAAAAAGAAGAATCAGAAGATGATAAAGAAGATAGTGAAGAAGAAGATCAAGACAAGGTTAAGAAAAATAGTACTGGAAAAAAGCGCACTCCGGGTAGAAAGAGATCAAATTCTACAAAGTCGACTAAGGACGAAGAGGAAAGTGAAGACACAACCCTCTCAAGTGATGATGACACATCTTCTTAATTAGTAAGAAAGGAGAAGGGAAATGAGTAATGAGCCAGATAAAATGAAAGACAGCATCCTTGAATTTTTTGTACAAGCAGCAAATAAGCATGATTTTTCTTTAGATATTACGTTAAATGTAAAAGGTGCGGTTATTACTGGGACAATGGTGTCTGCTAAGGAATACTTTGATACATTAAGTGAAACATTTGAAGAAGGTAGTGAAGTTTCCCAGAAGGTAAGTGAACAGCTAACACGGGCCAAAGACACATTAGAAACGCATGATAAAGTTGAGGCACATTTTATTCATTTGAAAAATACAAAGGTGTACTGTGGTGACAGTAAACCAACACCCTCAAGAGGGAAAATCCTTTGGAGAGGAAAGTTATGTGAAATAGACGGTTTCTTTTTAGGGAGAATATCGGATCGTGCGACTACAAAGACATAGATTTATAGTTTACTATAAAAATAAGCAACGCGGCTTCGTGCTAGTTGCTTATTTTTTAGCAGACATTTCCTCAAATTTGTGACTTTAAATAATGATATTTCTGTACCATTCAGTTTTTAGTTACAAAATATTCCAGTTTTCGTCTACCTTTCTTCTTTAATTTGATGCATATCTTTCATAACTAAAGGTGAATATTTGTTATAAATTCAACAAAGAATGAAAATGGGATAATCTTTTTTTTACTGACTACAAGTTCGAGCTTGAAGATTCACCTACAATCTGCTAAAATGAAGGAAATCAAAAGGCTATGTGTAACTGGCGAACGCGGATAACCGCGAGGGAGCACATAGCGTCGTAGCCGTTCGCCTGGGCAGAGGTAAGGGATCATTGTCCCTTGCCTCTTTCTGCTTAATTGGAGGGGATAAGCCATCTCAATGGTAAATACAGACATTCATGAAATTTGACTGATGTAAAGTTCCCTTACAAAAAATTAGAATTGTAAAAAATCAAACAAGAAAGAGGAGAAAACAATATGAACACAACAACTTTAGAAAAAGTAAAAACAATAAAAACGTTAAATAATATATCTGAAAGCGGGTTACGTGTATTTAGAGATGACTACACTCTCGACAATGACAGTGATAATCCTGATGCGATCCTTGTTCGTAGTTTTAACATGCATTCAATTGAATTTGGCAAAGACTTAAAAGCAATCGCACGTGCTGGAGCGGGTGTAAATAATATCCCGGTCGATAAGTGTACTGAGCAAGGAATTGTTGTTTTTAATACTCCTGGTGCGAATGCTAATGCTGTAAAAGAACTTGTCCTAACGACATTAATGGCATCTTCTCGTAACCTTTTTGCTGGTGTGGAGTGGGCAAAGACATTACTAGGTGAAGGGGATCAAGTTCCTAAGCTTGTAGAAGCAGGGAAGAAACAATTTGTTGGAAAAGAAATTAAAGGAAAGACATTAGGTGTCATTGGGCTTGGGGCAATCGGTGCACTTGTTGCTAATGATGCGCTTGATTTAGACATGGATGTCATCGGTTTTGATCCGTTCATCTCTGTAAACACAGCTTGGAACTTATCACGTAATGTGCAACGTGCAATGTCAATTGAAGAGTTGTTTGCAAACTCTGACTTTATAACTGTGCATGTTCCATTAACGGATGATACGAAAGGGATGTTTAACAAAGAAACGTTTAGCATCATGAAGTCTGGTGTTCATATTTTGAATTTCTCTCGTGATGGGCTTGTGAATGAAGAAGACATTGCAGCAGCACTTGAAAGTGGAAAAGTAGGCAAGTATATTACAGACTTCCCGAATGAACATGTATTAAAAATGAAAAATACTGTTCCGATCCCGCATCTTGGAGCGTCTACACAAGAATCAGAGGAAAACTGTGCCATTATGGCAGCTCGTCAAGTGAAGGAATTTCTGGAAACTGGAAACATCAAGAATTCAGTGAACTTTCCTAATGCGTTGATTCCCTATACTGGAAAGAGACGAGTGACAGCATTCCATAAAAACGTTCCGAACATGGTTGGACAGATCACGTCTGCATTATCTAATTTTCATTTGAACATTGCAGATATGGTTAACAGAAGTAGAGGCGATTACGCGTATACAATGATTGATATTGAAGATAAAGTTAACGGTGATGTGATTCCGAGCCTTGAAGAAAAAATCAATCAAATTGAGGGAATGGTTACTACTCGTATTATTTAATCAATTATAAATGAAGCTAGGTGGAAGACAGGAATGGACGACTCCTTTCTTGACAGTAGCTATTGAAATAAAAGGTTCAAGGGAAAAGGTTCAGCGTGAATTGATGCGTTGAACTTTTTCTCTTCGGACCTTTTTTTGTCTTAAAAGGGGGTGAAGCGGTTATTTTCACTATAGTTCCAGTATAGTGATTTCTTCGTGATTTGTGTGACGTGATACACTTTATAGAAGGCTCATTATTCAACATTTATTCTACCAATTTAGCAACCTATAAGCTGTTGCATGATATAATTGAACCTGTTGACATGTAAGTAAATTGAATGAATTGTATTAAGAGCTTGATTAGGTGAAGGTATGGAAAGGACTTATTATGTTTAAAAAAAATGCTACGTTAAAAACCCTTTTTTTAGGACGGGTTCTTTTAGCGGTTTTGTTATTAGTTTTGCTATTTGGATCTATCCAACTATATGTTATTAATCAAAATATTAATAGTGAGGTAGAGAAGCAAACAACTATGGCTGCTCAAAATATAAAACGTGAAATAGAAAACAATAATTTAGCAGTAGAATCTTTAGAAAATCAAATTGATTTAAAATTAATTTCTTATGCAAAACATATAGCTGAAATAGTAAAGGGAAAAAGCATCGATGAAATTACAAATCAAGATTTGAAAATGATTCAGGAAGAGTTAGAAATAGCTGGAATTACCATGTTTGCTAGAAAAGGAGAAGACATTGTTGGTGTGCTATCAACAGATTCGAACGAGATTGGATTTAGTTCAAGAGAGTTTGGATTTTATGAAATTGCTGATACCCTTATAAAAGGGGAGAAACCGACTGTAGGAGGAGCGACTTTAGTTGATTACAATGTTCTTGTTCTTCCTATTGCTCAGTCCGGATCACATCAAAACGACACCGTTTTTTTCAAATATGGTTATTATCATCCCCCTGGTTCTTCGTATATTATCAATCCTTATATTGAAGTTGATGAAGTAGATAAATTTTTAAATGAAGTCGGGCCTAGCTCTTCTATTGCGCAGATGAAAACGGACAATCCTTTTTTAGATGAAGTAGCCATTTTAGATCCATTGGTTTTTGTTAACCCATCATTGGAGGACGAATTGTATCCTCGGCTAAAACAAATTGTACATGGAACGTTTGATAATAAAAGTGAAGAGGACATTAACGTTTTAGAAAACATGGTTACCAAACCTGAGAAGGCATCCTATATACAAGAGGTTAATGGAAAAAATTATATAAAATGTTTCTACCTCTTGAAAACGATCAGGTCATTTATATCGCTTTTGATTATGGGCAAATGAGTGAACCTGTAACTCGTCATTCTATTATTATTAGTCTAGCTGGATTTGTTTCATTATTTGTCCTATATCTAATAACGTCCCAACTATTTAAACGCGTTTATCATAATATAGATCGACTAGCTAGGAAAGTAGGAAGGATTTCGAAAGGAGAATATGGACTAACTGCTGTCTCGGATGAACAGTATGAATTTAGGAAGCTGGCAGAATCCATTAATCAAATGTCTCTTAGTTTGCGTCAATCATTTGAAGGACTGTCAAATGAAAAGTTATTTCGCGAGCAAATTCTTGCCTCTATTCCAATCGGTATTATTACGGTGCATAATGAAAATAGCGAAATAGAATTAAATGGGAAGGCAAAAGAGGTAACGAGCCTAGATCACGCGAGAATAAAAAGGATATACAATGAGAAAGGCCCTTTTCAATTCAATCCTGAATTTTGGAATTTGTTTTGTTCTGAGGAATGTTTTCATACAAGAAAAGTATCATTTAAGACTTCGGATAAAACATATGTATTTTTGGTTTCCCAATCGCCTTTGGTCGATGAGAAAGAAAAGGTTATTGGTAGAATATTTTCTTTCGTTGATGTGTCTGAAATCGATAAGTTAGAAAAAAGAATCCTGCGTACAGAAAAGTTAGCAGTAGCCGGTGAATTAGCATCTAGAGCTGCTCATGAGATTAAAAATCCTTTATCTGTCGTTCAGGGGTTTATACAAATGATGGATAGTGAGTTCTCAGAAAAAGATCGTCATAACTTCCATACGGGACTTATATTAAAAGAAATAGAACGAATTAATAAAATTGCTCAAGATATGCTGATGCTAGCTAAACCAAGTTTAAATATGAAAAAGGCTAGTTTACAAGATGTGATAGCAGAAATTATGCCGCTCATTCATGCTAATTACTCGTCAAAAGTCGCAATTCAAGCTAAATTAGATGATATATTATTATCGATTGATGTAGATCAAATGAAGCAAGTGTTTCTCAACCTCATTATAAACAGCATTCAGGCAATGGAGGAAAAAGGAGATATTTGGATTTCTTCTGAGGTTGATCACGATATTATACACATTTTCTTAGAAGATAATGGAGCTGGGATGCCTGATGAGATACAATCTAATCTATTTGAACCATTTGTAAGCACTAAAGGAACCGGAACAGGGCTTGGATTGACAATTATTCAAAGAATTATTGAAAGTCATGGTGGGACAATTAAGCTTGTCACTTCAAATACTGATGGAACATGTTTTAAAATAATATTGCCGTTGGCTGACGAGAGAAAATGTTAATCATCGATTTAAACAGCACAATCTCGATTGGAAAGGCTACTGAAAAAAGCTTCCTCGATGGACTTTTTCAGTGGCCTTTAAGCAATGAGTATATGCGTTGTATTGATTTAAAAGTCTGTTATGAGTGGTTTTCTCATATCATGAGCGAACGTACGGTGCCACCTACAACGGCTATTGATAATTAATTTTCCGATACTCTTTCGGTGTATAACCATACATTTTTTTAAATACTTTTGTAAAGTGCTTCGAATCTGTGTAACCTATTTTTTCACTGACTTCATAAACTTTTAACACAGGGTTTTTTAATAGATCACAAGCTCTTTTCATTCGGTGGTTTGTTAAATAACTTAAGAAGGATTCACCAGTTACGGTCTTAAACAATTGCCCAAGGTACTGTTCGCTTAAGTGAACACGTTCTGCTAAACTCTTCAACGTTAGGGGTTCCATATAATTTGAGTGAATATAGGAAATCGTATTTGTTATTAACCTTTCTTGATGAGTTTGAGATTCTACTGCCGTAGCAGAATTATTTTCAACTGGTACCTGCTTTTGGCTGTTCAATTCCACTTGTACTCTTTTGACCGTTTCGAACAGTTCATTGATATCAATCGGTTTAAGAATATATCCTTTAGCATTGTATCGTAATGCTTTTTGGGCATAAGAGAATTCCTCATATCCACTCATAATAATGACAACTGGCTTTAATTTGTGATCAAGAATATGTTTCGTTAATGCTAGACCATCCATATGGGGCATACGAATGTCGGTTAAAATAATATCTATCGATTCCTTTTCGAGCCAATAAAGAGCTTCCTGTCCATTTTCAGCAGTGCTTACAACGTCAATATTCAAATCTACCCATTCATCCATCGTTTTTAAACTGTCTGAAATCATCCAATCATCATCAACAATTAACATCTTATTCATTTCGTTTCCTCCCTTAAAGGCAGTGTAATTTTGACTGACGTTCCTTTGTTTATGACACTATCAATAGAAATTCCGAAGTCATTGCCGAAATGCGACTGGATTCTTGTTTGGACATTGTATAAGCCAACTTGGTTTCTATACTTTGTTAATTGGGCTGAACCATCCTTTAATTGAGCTTGAATGAATGCTAGTTTTGTTTGTTCAATGCCAACCCCATTATCTGTAATCACAAATGTGAGCGTCTCATGGTTTGCTGTTACATTTATCGTTATTTTCCCTTCCGAACGTAAGGGGTCGATACCATGAATAATTGCATTCTCGACAATGGGTTGGAGGATCCATTTAATGATAGACAGCTCTTTAAGGTTTTGTTCTACAAATATCTCGTAGGTAAGGGTGTCTCGCATTCTTTGTTTTTGGATCTCAAGGTAATATTCAATATACATAACTTCTTGTCTTAGCGGAACTTTTTCTTCAAACGTACTTATGCTAAGTCGCAATAACCGGCCTAACAACACGATTAAATGACTGATCTCATATTCTTTCTTTTTTCGTGCTAAGGAATTGATTGATTCAAGCGTGTTATAAATAAAGTGCGGATTAATTTGCAGCTGTAGTGCGGTAATTTCTGCTTCTTTTTTTAATTGTTCTTCTTTGGCAACTGATTCAATTAACGCTTTAATTTTTGTAAGCATGTGGTTAAACCCGTTGGCTAAGTCGCCGATTGCATCTTTAGAATTTGTAATAAAACTCTCTTCAAAGTTCCCTTGTTCCACTTCTTTCATTTTTCTTTGAAGTTTGTGAATAGGCTTTGAGATTTGGTGCGATACAAATAATGAAGCGAAAATACAGACAAAGATGCTAATAACAATTGTATACAGTGAAATGTTTTTTGTATCGACAACCGTTTTATATAAATGATCTACTTCGAAATACTCAACAATGTTCCAATTCGTAAGAGGAAATGGCTGCTTATAAATAAGAAAGTCTATCCCATCATCGTTCGTAATAATTGAATTTGAGTTATGCTCTTTCACAATGTTAAATGGTAGATTTAATTCGGAATGGGGAGGAAGGATATAATCTTTTTCTCCATAAATAACCGTTCCTGCAGTTAGTTCTGAATTTTCCTGATCCGTTAAAAGATTCGTCAGTAATTCCTCTTTAAAATCAATAATGATAAGACTATGACTTCTTAATTTATCATCCCAAGCTTTGTTAATAAATGAATAAACGGGTACATCTGGATCGTAGTTACTATATTCTCTAGTATGTAGTGCTGAAATTTGAGGTTGACTGATATCACCAATTGCTTGAAACCAATTCGTTTTATAAATATTTGCTGCTGTTACTTGTTGATTATAGGAATAGCCGTAATGATAAATAAAACCATGCTCATTGATCAGGGTGATTCCTTCAAAATTAGGGAAAATATTCTCAATACTAATCAGTAGTTTATCTAATTCAATATATAATTGCTGGTGTGTCCGGTGATTTGTATTTTCACTAAACGTCGAAAATAAATTATTATGAACAATCCCTTTGCTTAGCCTATTAAGATCGTTATAGAGATTTTCAAGTGCTGTTACTTTTTGATTTAATATCGAGTTTGCGTGAAAATTTATATTATCAGTCATATTATTGGAAGCCTTGTAATAAGTAATACCTCCTACTACACTTAACGGAACAATGGAGATTAATAGCAGGCACATTAACAACTTAAAAAATAAAGAGTGAAAAAATTTCATCGCGTCACCTCAGAACTAGTATTTGTAAACGCTTACAATTTAAAATGGATGTTTCTTAAAAAAAATTTCATAATCCCTCCTATCATTTATCCTCGGAAACTCTATATATGATTAAAACAAACAGTTATGGAAATTATTCCAATGTAATATTTAGGAAAGTAAGCCAACATATCAATTACTTTTATCAAGTTCTGGATAATTTACAAAAAATAATTGTTTTATTTATTATTAAGTTAATAATAACGCTTCAAAGTAAGCGAATCCCTTAAAAATAGAGTATAAGTAAAGAGGAATAAAGTCAACTGTGTTTCAGCTGTCTAAATATTACTTCGTGTTTTTGCCCACTTTTATAAAAGAAACACCCCCTTTTTTTTAAATACAGTTACAATTAATATTATTCATAACAAATATACAAACCTTTCAAAAAAAAGAAGATTTGTATATTTTAAATTTCAATAGGGGGTATTTGCTGATGGGAAAAAAATACGTGAAAGCAGCAGGAATGTTTCTATTATTAATTTTGTTAGCGCTTTCAACAGCTTGTCAATCACCAGCGGGAAGTCCGAATGTGGAAACTGAAAAAACGAGTGAACAAGGTACAGAAGAAACAGCAAAAAGCGAAGGACAAAGTGAGGAACAGTCGTTAAAGCTATTAATTCCCAACTATTACAATGAAGTAGAAAGAGAGCAATGGGCACAGGTTATTGATAGATTTTCAGAGTTACATCCAGAGCTTGATGTAACTGTTGAAACGGGAGATGTTCGAGTTGAATCTGGAAGTTTAACGGCTTTGCTACATTCAAAGGTAAACACTCCTGATGCGATCTTAATGAATGCTGGTCCAAGTCGAATTTCCGTTTTATCTGATGCGGAATTAATTAGACCGTTAGACGAAATGTATGACGAAAACCATTGGCAAGATGCAGTTCGACCTTTTGCTTATAATCTGATTGCAGGTAATGAGCAGATTTTCGAAGTACCTCATATGATTGATGCAATTGCTCATTTTTATAATAAAGACGTATTTGAAGATCATGGCGTAAAAGTACCTGAGACACCAGATGAATATATTGATATGCTCGAGAAACTAGCGGAAGTAGAAGGTGTTGACCCAATTAC
Source organism: Halalkalibacter kiskunsagensis (assembly GCF_037027555.1). Taxonomy (NCBI): domain Bacteria; kingdom Bacillati; phylum Bacillota; class Bacilli; order Caryophanales; family Bacillaceae; genus Halalkalibacter; species Halalkalibacter kiskunsagensis. Next base: position 56,862 of record NZ_JAXBLX010000021.1, read on the forward strand.
AGTAGGGGCAAGAAATGGCTATGCAATTGGTTGGTTATTTGGTGTGATGATTGAAGCAATGGCTGGTACCGATAAGCTTGAAGAAATTCTCTATGAAGATGGAAATTGGAACGATCCAGAAATTGTGAAAGTAGCAGAAGCTCTAGTTGATTGGGTAGATAAAGGCTTTATCCCGAAGGATGCTGTTACATTACAAGAAGCTGATTCTAAGTTTAAATTTTTGAATAAACAAGCTGCTATTTATACAGGGGGGACGTACTTAATTACGGACCTGTCACAAGAGAACTTACAAGATAGTGTTGGTTTCTTTATGATGCCTTCATTAGTAGGCGGAAAAACGGCAAGACCAACAGGAGGAATTGGACAGTCGTGGGTTGTACCAACTGATGCAAAAAACGTTGACTCTGTAGAAATGTGGCTTAATTTCATCCTGTCACCAGACTATGCTGAGGTTGTGTACAGTTACTCGGACTATAACTTTATTATTGCTTCCTCCGCTGCTGCTGAAGTAGAGCCGGTAGGTGACGTATTGAAATCTGCAGCAGAAGATGTCAAAGATGGCTCTGGTTACAATCCGAGTGTGTTTATTGGAGTGGAAACAGGGGAAAGTTACTTCCAAAATTTACAAGGGTTAGTTGGGGGGCTTATTTCTCCGCAAGAAGCGATGGATAATATAGAACAAGGAGCACAAAAAGATAAGGAAAAAGGGTTTCAATTAAAAAGGTAGCATAGTTCTTTCGAGTTAATGATAGTGGTAGATGCTTTTGGTTCCTAAGCGGTGATGGCTTCATCACCGCTATAATTTATCACTTTTTTGCTACTAATAGCCCTGGATTAATGATTTTGTTGGCTTTAGGAATCTTACTTTTGCCCACTTTATTAAAAGAAATGCCTCCTTTTTATAGGGGGATAGATCAAGTAAGCTTAAGACAACAAAAAAGTTATTCAGAATCTTCAGAAAAAATATTTAGGGATTTTAGGAGAGGGGGAGATGCTTCAATTGAAAACAATCGGAAGTCTATATACAACTCATATATTGCTCATTACGGGAGGGAGAATGAATGAATCTATCAATTGATCTAGCAACAAGGATGGAGAAAGAAAAAGTACGAACGAGAAAGAAGAATCAATTAAAGAAAAGAATCGTTGTTGCTTCATTTTTAGCACCGGCATTACTTTTATACTTTGTGTTTATGCTTTATCCGATGTTAGATGCATTTCGTTATAGCTTGTTTGACTGGAATGGTGCTTCAGCTAGTATGAACTTTGTCGGTTTAGAAAACTATGCTGCACTTATGAATGATTCACTGTTTTTGCGATCACTCGGCCACAACTTACTATGGGTCGTGCTAAGTTTAATGTTAATGGTCTTGCCAACACTCGTTTTAGCAGTCTTGATTAGTAAAGTGAAAAAAGGTAGAACATTTTTCAGAGCTGCGTTCTACTTACCAAGTGTTCTTTCTTTAGCGGTTGTTGGTGTACTATGGTCGAAAATTTATGATCCTACGATGGGGCCGATAAATACATTCCTTCGCGCAATTGGATTAGAGTTTCTAGCACGTAACTGGTTAGGTGAACCGCTGTTAGTTATACCGGCTTTAGTCATTGCGGGAACTTGGGCTTTTTACGGTTTATACATGATTTTATTTTTAGCGGGACTTCAAAGTATTGATACACAAATGTATGAAGCGGCAGACATTGATGGGGCAGGTCCCATTCGAAAGTTTTGGTATATTACCGTTCCGAGCTTGAGAAACACAATGAATGTTGTTGTAAGTATGGTCATCATTCATGCACTAAAAGGATTTGCTCTTATATGGATTATGACTCAAGGTGGACCTTTCTATATGAGTGAAGTCGTATCCACTTATGTTTACAAAAGTGCTTTTAGTATGAATCAAGTCAGCTACGCAGCGGCACAAAGTGTTGTTCTAGGAATTATTATTATTACCTTCACAATTGCCTTTAACTACTATCGGGAAAGGACTGAATAAGAATGACTACCTTAATAAGAAAAAAGTTATCTGGTCAAATGACTCTTTGGATATCGTTGTTTGTATTGTTACTGTTCGTGATAGCTCCAATCATTTATGCAGTATTGGCTAGTTTTAAAACAAATATGGAAATCTTTTCAGCTCCATTTGCCCTCCCTAAAAGCTGGAGTTTCGACAATATCATCAGCGCCTGGCATGTAGGAAATTTCCAACAGTATTTCTTTAACAGTGCATTTGTCACGATTGGAGGAATGGTTTTAGTAGCTCTTGTTGCTTGTCCAGCTGGCTATGCCTTTGCACAATTATCGTTTAGAGGAAACAATCTAATTTTTTACTTAGTGTTACTCGGAATGGCCCTTCCAGTACAAGCGATTATTATTCCGATTTTTTATCATTTGCGTTCTATGGGATTAGTCGATACTCTAACGGGCCTTACGCTTGTGTCAGCAGGTTTGGCACTGCCATTTTCTATCTTTTTAATGCGGAACACGTTTCGTGATGTGCCGAAAGAATTAAGAGAGTCGGCAATGATTGATGGAGCGAGTGAGTGGAAGACGTACTGGAAAATCATGCTGCCGCTCGCAAAACCGGGGTTAGTAGCGCTTTTAATTTTTATCTTTATGAATATTTGGAATGATTTCTTGCTGCCATTAGTTCTTTTGATGTCACAGCAAAAATACACCATTTCATTAGGCCTGTACTCGTTCCAAGGGGAAATGGCTACTAACTACGCTCTGATTTTTGGAGGAACCGTTATTAGTATGATTCCAAGTATTATTGTGTACTTGATTTTCCAACGTTCCTTTGTTGATGGAATGTCTAGTGGAGCAAATAAGTGATCTGATCAAAATAAAAAAATGTAAAAGTGGTGTCATCTACTTTTTCCCCACTTTTACCCTTGAAATACCACCTTGTTTAAGAAGATGAAAAGTTTAGAATTAGTACCAATAAAACTTTTCATTGCAGAAGATAAAAGGAAACGTAAGCGTTTCCAATCCTGTAAGAAAAGAAAATTTTTTAGAAATGAGGAGATTAACGATGGAAAAAGAAAAATTAGCTACGATTACTGATTTAAATGAGGAGAAATATTTACTGCCGATGGAATGGGGAGGCATTCAATGGCTTTGTGGGCAAGAGATCGACCCGGATGCAGAAATGACGTTCGGAATGGTTTATATTAATGCCGGCGATGAAAATCCACGACATATTCACCCGAATTGTGAAGAGCTCATTTTTGTATTATCTGGAGAATGTGATCACACGCTTGGTGATGAAACGTACCACCTAAAACCAGGGATGATGCTTAGAATTCCAAGAAATGTTCCACATAATGCAACGGTTACAAGCTGGGAGCCATGTCGGATGATCATTGCTTATTCAGCACCTGATCGTCAAACAATTGGAGAATAATTGGGCCATAAGGTAAACGAACTATCAAACATCTTGGAGGGATATTAGTTGGACACAATCAAATTTAATTATGAATATACAAACAAAATTAAGGTCGGATTTATTGGGTGTGGCGCTCATTCGTTTCGAAATGTTTATCCAACATTTGATTATGCCCCGGTTGATTTAGTGGCTGTTTGTGATCTCAATTTGGAAAGAGCTGAAATTTATCGCAATCGATTCGGTGCAAAGAAAGCATATACAGATTATAACGAGATGATCAAAAAAGAAGATTTGGATGCTGTATTTATTGTTTTGAACTTTGATAAAAACGGTCGTCCTCTTTATCCGAAAATCTTGCCTGATATTATGAATGCTGGGCTTCCGGTATGGGTTGAAAAACCAATTTCTTATACTACGAAAGAAGCGGAAGATTTACTAGAGTTACAAGAAAAAACAGGTGTGCAAGTTCTTGTTTCAAATAAAAGATATTTTTATCCTTCCTTTGAGGGTGCTAAGAAAATTATTGAAAACAGCAAATTTGGCCAAGCTGTGTCGATGACAGGTCGTTATCCTTTAACGTTGACTCCTTTCCAACAGGATATTGGAGAGAGAACAGGATTGCATTGGTTTTTAGACATTTGTCATCCAATGTCAGGGATGCACTATTTAATGGGGGATGTAAAAGAAATGTGTTTCTTAGAGCATCAACCTAGTGGAAATGTACAAACGATTTTATCATTTAAATCTGGTGCGATTGGCAGCTTGCATTTACCATCTACTCAATCGGAAACGAGTCCAAATGAACGGTATGAAATCGTTGGTGATCAGCAAAATATTGTCATCGATAATGCCATTAGACTTGCATATTATCAAGGTAAAAAAGGAAGCGGGGACTACGGGAAGGCACCTTCTTTTATTGGGGATGATCCTACAAATGGACCGATCCATTGGGAGCCAGAGTTTTCATTAGGTCAACTTCATAATAAGAACCTTTTTACACAAGGAATGGTTCAAAGTGTTAATCATTTCGCTAGTGCGATTTTAAATAATACACAAGTTGAACGTGCTACATTGAAAGATGCATGGCAATTAACAAAAATCTTTGAGGCTTTTAAAAATCATGAATCTGGAAAGTGGATTGAACTATAAGAGCTGGTTGTGGAATAAATAAAAGAATGTTTAGGAGGAGGGCATTATGAAGTTTAGTATTGTAACAGATATGCTAGGAAAAGAGTCATTTGAAGAGGCAATTGCTAACGCAAAAGAATTAGGGTTTGATTATGTTGAATTACGTGCCAAGCTTGATGGAGATACAATCGATACCATTTCGGTTGAAAAGGCTCGGCAACTAGGGGAAGTTGTAAAAAAACATGGACTTAAAGTCGCAACTTTAAGTTCATGGGCAGTAAATTCATGTACATTTTCTGGTCCACCAAAGTATGACAATTATGATGAGGGTCATCATCACGAAATGACCGAGCAGTTGAGACGATTGTTTGATTTAGCAGATGCGTTTTCTGCTCCTAATGTTCGAATTTATTCACTGCACCGCAGAGAAGGCTTTGATACATTACCACCAGAAGAAAAAGAGAAAGAGTATCAGCACAATACTGCGGTGTTACTCGCGCATGCTGAACATGCTCAAACTAGAGGAAAAGTGATTTTAGTAGAAAATGAACCACCAACATTAGCTAATAATTGCGTTGAGCTAGGAGAACTCATGAAGAACACGAATCATCCGAATCTCAAATTAAATTGGGACATTGTTAACGGATGGAGAACAGGTGAATTTCCTACAGTTGAAAAGTATGAACACATTAAAGGCCATGTAGCTTCTGTTCATTTAAAAGGGGCGTCAAGAGAAGTTAATTCTATTTCAAATGAATTCTCGCATGGTAGATTTAATAACTTTGCTATTGCAGGGGAAGATGATTTTGAGCATGTAGAAATTATGACAGCGCTTGCGAAACATGATCCAGAAGCAATTTTGACAATTGATACGCATTATCCGTCTTTTTATCAACAGGATAAGATCGGCGAAGTTGAGGTCGTACGCCAAACGAAAGAGTTTTTTGAAAAAATTCTGAAGGTAAAAGCATAAGGAGGATCATATGAGTAAAAACATTGTGATTATTGGCTCATTGGATACAAAGGAAACGGAATTCCTCTATGTAAAATCAATTTTGGATAAATGCGGATTGAACACGCTGTTAATGAATACTGGAATCTATGAATCTTCTATTACTGGTGATATTCCAAATGAAGAAGTGGCAGAAGCTGGTGGAGTTTCAATAGAAGAATTGAGAGAGAAAAATGATCGTGGGACTGCTGTGTCAACGATGGCTGAAGGTGCTTCAGTCATTATACAAAAACTAGTAAAAGAAAATAAAGTAGCTGGAATTTTTGGGATGGGCGGAACTGCAGGAACAACAGTGGCTGCCACTGCCATGAGGAAGGTTCCTATAGGGGTTCCGAAGCTCATTGTGTCTACAGTAGCATCAGGGAATACACGTCCATATGTTGGTGAAAAAGATATTTTGATGATGTATTCCGTTGTCGATATAGCAGGGATTAATAGTTTATCAGCTCAAATCTTGAAAAATGGAGCCAATGCTTTAGCTGGAATGGTGAATGGTGAGGCTGTTGAAGTTGATGTTGCACATAAACCGATGATTGCGGCAACGATGTTTGGTGTCACCACTCCTTGTGTAACAAAAGCGAGAGAGCAGTTCGAAAAGAATGGATATGATGTATTGGTTTTTCATGCAACGGGCACTGGTGGAGATGCGATGGAAGCGTTGATCCAAGATGGCTATATTCAAGGGGTAGCTGATATTACAACAACTGAATTTGCTGATAAAGTCGTCGGAGGCATTTTTAGTGCAGGAGATAATCGACTTGAAAGTGCCGGAGCGAAGTCCATTCCTCAAGTTGTGTCAGTAGGAGCACTGGATATGGTCAATTTTGGTCCTCCTGAAACAATACCTGAACAATTTAAGGATCGAACATTCTATCAACATAACCCAACGACCACATTGATGAGGACAACCGTTGAAGAGAATATCAAATTTGGAAAAATCATAGCGGAAAAACTGAACAAAGCAAAACACAATTCGGTCGTCATTTTTCCAAAAGGAGGCGTGTCTCTATTAGATCGGGAAGGTCAAGCGTTTGAAGGGGTCAAGCAGCGTGAAGCTCTTTTCAACAGTTTGAAAGAGAACCTTCATGAAGATATTCCTTTTATTGAAGTAGAAGAAGACATCAATGATCCTGCAGTAGCACAATTAATTAGTGATCAGTTATTACACTTAATGAAATAGGGGGAACAAACTATGGCATTAGAAAGAGAAGAAGTGTTAAAAAGGTTAAATGAAAATATTCAAAACAACGAGGTCATTATCGGCGGTGGGGCTGGTACTGGGTTATCTGCGAAAAGTGCAGAAATAGGCGGCATCGATTTAATCATCATATATAATTCCGGTCGCTATCGTATGGCGGGTCGCGGTTCATTAGCTGGCTTAATGCCTTATGGTGATGCTAATCAAATCGTTGTTGAAATGGGGAATGAAGTATTAACAGTAGTTGAAGATACACCGGTTTTAGCCGGTGTGTGTGGAACAGATCCTTTTCGAAACATGGATCTATTCCTTAAACAATTAAAAGATATGGGTTTCTCTGGAGTGCAAAACTTTCCAACTGTCGGACTATGCGATGGTCAGTTTCGTCAAAACCTTGAAGAGACCGGAATGGGATATGATTTAGAAGTTGAAATGATTAGAAAAGCTCATAACCTTGGTTTAGTTACATCTCCGTACGTATTTAATAAAGAAGATGCAGAGAAGATGGCGAAAGCAGGGGCTGACATTCTCGTTGCTCATGTAGGGTTAACAACGAAAGGAGCAATTGGGGCACAAACAGCGATGAGTTTGGATGATTCAGTAAAATTAGTTCAAGAAATTCATGATGCTGGAAAAGCGGTGAATGAAGACATTATCGTTCTTTGTCATGGTGGTCCAATTTCTGAACCAGAAGATGCAGCTTATGTTTTAAGTAAAACAGAGGGAGTGTCTGGCTTCTTTGGAGCTTCTAGTATCGAAAGGTTACCAACAGAAGTAGCGATCTCAGAACAAGTACAGAAGTTTAAAAATATGTAGTTTGATTCTATTTTGTAAAAAGAATTAGGTGAGAGAAGAATGCTGCAAATATTACTTGCCCTATTATCTGGAGCCATTGTAGGTTTTGTATTTGGATTAGTGAAACTGCCAATCCCGGCTCCACCAGCTCTTCCAGGTATCATTGGAATCCTAGGTATCTTTTTAGGCTATCAATTTTATGTATGGATTTTACCAATCATTAAACAAATATAAGATGTTGTCACGCGAAAAACCACAATTTATTAGATGTGGTTTTTACGCGTGAATAGAATATATATGATAAACATTTATGAAAAAGAGGATTGCCAATCATACTGAATAAGTAATAAACGACTTTTTTAACCTACCACTCCAAAATACTTTTTTCACCTTAAACAATTGGGACGCTGAGCTATCATGATTTCAAACTATTCACCATAAAAGGTGCTAGCTACGATTTATTGCCTTCTAATTCTTAAATAGAATTGATCACTTTGTCTTTAATAACCTCAGCTGTTTCCTTGCCGTTTGCAATGCAGGCTCCGATTCCAACTCCATAATAGGAACAACCTGCTAAAATGACATTAAGAAAAGTGGAAGATAGTTTCTCATTCAGAGAACGAACCGCTTGGTTATGCTGTAAATGGTAGTTTGGCATCAAATCATCCCAGTTGGTAACCTCGACGGCTTGTGGTTCTGCTACAATCCCAAGACTCTTCTCAATATCGGTTAAGGCAGTTTGAATAAGGTCTGCTTCATTCATATGTGTCAACGATTGGTAGGAAGGGTTGGAGCTTTTATAAAAGAGTCGGACTAATAAGTTGCGTTTCTCTGACGTATGCTTCCATTTTCTACTTGTCCACGTACAGGCATCACAATGTAGATCACTATTTTCCGAAACAATAAAACCAGTCCCATCAGCAGGGAGTTGATCATCTGAAATCTGAAAGCCAAGGTAAATGCTTTTTAGATATGAATTTTGTAATTTGTTAAAATTAACGTTTAGATCCGGTTGGTCTAATAAGGTTTGCGCAACGTTATGAAGAGTTGTTACGACAGTTATAAACAACCTCGTCTTGTAAAAGTAAGTCTTACAGTTTTCCTCACCTCTTATACAATGTAAGAGATGGTGAACATACTTGTCTCCTATGATTCATAAACTGAAATGTTCGGTTACTTGTAGATGATGAAGGAAGGAGGCCAGTTATGAAACAGCCAAGCCTAATGCCAGTGTTTCAACAAATAAAAGATTATAAACTGACTTATTTTCGAAAAGACCTTTTTTCAGCTTTCATGGTTTCGTTGCTTCTTATCCCACAAGGAATGGCTTATGCAATCTTAGCAGGCCTTCCGCCAGTATATGGCCTTTATACTGCTATTTTTCCAGCGATTATGTACGGTTTGTTTGGTTTGTCTAGACAATTATCTGTAGGACCAGTTGCAGTTATATCAATTATGGTGTTTGCCGGGGTTGCCCCACTTGCTGATCCTGGGACAGCTTCCTATTTGGCTTATGTTGTCTTTTTGACACTTTTAGTCGGTCTTGTTCAAATGTTGATGGCTGTGCTAAGAATTGGCGCTCTTATGCAATTTGTACCTCATAGTGTTATCCAAGGGTTTACATCAGCCTTAGCTTTGACGATCATTTTAAATCAAATTGGTCAACTCATCGGTGTATCCTTTGCGAGAGAGTTACCATTTTTCTTCGCTGTAATAGATTTTGGAGAAAAATTACCAACCGCACATGTAAATACAATGATTTTTTCGCTATTGCTTCTTATTTTTTATTTTATTAGTAAGCGGAGCAAGGTCCTGCCTCCAACGCTCGTTTTTATTGTTATCAGTACAGCAATCGTTATTATTTTTTCATTGGAACAATACATGATTAAGACTGTAGGCGTTATTCCAAGTGGTCTTCCAAGTTTCTCTATTCCACTGCTTATTGAAAATCAATGGATAAATCTTATACCTCTTGCTTTTTTTATAGCAGTTATTAGTTTTTTAGAGTCGTTTGTCATGGCTAGTTCGTTAAATGAGAAGATAAAGGATGTTCTCGACCCTAATCAAGAATTATTTGCGCTTGGACTTGCCAATGTGTTTGGTAGTTTCTTTTGTTCGATTCCGGTTGCTGGTGCTTTCTCACGGTCAGCAGTTAGTGCTCAATCAGGAGCGCGTACAAGTTTGAATTCTTTGTTTGCTACACTATTCGTCATCCTGGTGCTATCTTATTTTACAGAAGGGTTTGTTCATTTGCCGCTTGCCGCGTTAGCTCTAATGATCATCTTTGCTGCTAAAAATTTAATTGATCTGCCATACAATTCATTGAAAAATAAACAAATCAATAATCATGATTTCATTTTGTGTATGACGTTTGTAAGCTCCTTAGCCTTTGGTTTAACGTATGGGATTTTAATTGGTTTAGTGTTAAGTTTTATTTCTGTGTGGATTCTTAAGTTTAGGTCTAGTTATAGGAAGGAATAATGAGTTTTTCGGGTACTCAAATAAAAGTGTACTCTCCAAGAGCATTTAAAGCATTTCGTTGAGAAATGCTTTTTTTTCGTGCTGTAACGGGACTATTGTGATGATCAATTTATCAATCCACATCGCTTATTTCAATTATGACAACAATGTGAATGACAAAATGCTCTTTTCTTTAAATTGAAACCGTTTTACTTCGGGCTTATGATAATACATGTAAGGTTATATTCCATCAAAATTATATTTGTAAAAGCGAAAGGAGCATATATATGTCAAATTCAGAAAAGGGATCAAAGCCGGATTTCCGCGTGAAGATTCAACGTTTTGGTAGTTATTTAAGTGGCATGATTATGCCAAATATAGGAGCCTTTATCGCCTGGGGGATTATTACTGCATTATTTATTCCTACCGGTTGGCTTCCGAACGAAGATCTAGCGCAGCTTGTTGGGCCGATGATCACTTATTTATTGCCGTTATTAATCGGTTATACCGGTGGTAAAATGGTTTACGATGGTCGTGGGGGAGTCGTTGGTGCAACGGCAACCATGGGGGTTATTGTAGGAGCAGATATTCCGATGTTTCTTGGTGCTATGATTATGGGACCTCTGGGTGGTTGGTTAATTAAAAAGGTCGACCAATTCATTCAGCCGAAGGTAAGACAAGGTTTTGAGATGTTAGTCAATAACTTTACAGCAGGTATTTTAGCGGGTATTTTAACACTTGCTGCTTTTTGGACAATTGGTCCTGTAGTTGTTGGATTAAATCAAGCATTAGCAGCTGGGGTAGAAGTCATTGTGGGCGCAGGCTTACTTCCACTAGCAAGTATTTTCATTGAACCAGCAAAAGTTCTATTTTTAAATAATGCTATTAACCATGGAATTTTGAGTCCACTTGGGGCAAGAGAGGCTGCTGAAGCTGGTAAATCAATTCTATTTTTACTAGAATCAAACCCTGGGCCAGGTTTAGGTATACTGCTGGCGTTTATGTTTTTTGGAAAAGGTACTGCGAAACAAACAGCACCAGGTGCAGCAATTATTCACTTCTTTGGTGGGATTCACGAGATTTACTTCCCATATATTTTAATGAAACCATTATTAATTTTAGCAGCAATTGCAGGTGGGATAAGTGGGGTATTCACATTCACATTGTTCAATGTTGGATTAGTTGCGCCGCCATCTCCAGGAAGTATTTTTGCACTAATGGCAATGACACCTAAAGGTGGAGGTCACCTTGGAGTATTGCTAGGGGTTCTTGTTGCAACGGTTGTTTCATTTGCAATCGCTTCGCTTATTCTTAAATCTAGCAAAAAGGCAGAAGATGAGGATATAAATGAAGCAACAGCAAAAATGCAAGAAATGAAAGGCAAGAAAAGCACAGTTGCGGGATCGTTTGAACCAACTAAAGAACAAGCAATTGATATGAAAAATGTAAACAAAATTATCTTCGCGTGTGATGCAGGAATGGGATCTAGTGCAATGGGAGCTTCTATTATGAAAAATAAAGCGAAAAAAGCTGGTTTGGACATTGATATTACGAACACGTCCATTAACAATATTCCGAGTGATACGGATATTGTAATAACGCATAAAGATTTAACATCACGTGCAAAAGAAAAGCTACCAACAGCACACCATATTTCTGTTGATAATTTCCTAAACAGTCCTAAATATGATGAGTTAATTGAAGATTTGAAATAAATGGCTTTAATGAGACTGACTCTATTTGATGAGTCAGTCTCATTTTGAACTTCTTCTACAATTTAATTATGGCAACAATCAAGGTGACGAAATTGCATTTTCCTTTTGTTGAGATAAAGCCCAGCAAGCTCTATCATAGTAATTGTAAGAAATGATAAATCATATTTGTCACTAACTTTGCTCAAAATAGAACATTAGATCTTTAATGGTGGAGTGGATTTTATGTATATTTCGGCAAGGGAACGAAAGATACTAGAGCTTTTATTAAACACAAGAGAAGAAACAACAGTAAAAGATTTAGCGAATGAACTAACAGTCAGTTCACGTACGGTTCACCGTGATTTAAAAGGGGTAGAAGAAACGTTAAAAGAGTATAACCTTAGATTGAATAAGAAATCTGGTTTTGGCATTCATGTAATCGGTGACAATGAGGTAAAAGAAAAATTGAGGATGTTCCTGTTTAATTTATCTCATAATGAATATACCCCCGAAGAGCGCCAAACGATTATTTGTTCTGAATTACTAGATACAACTGAACCTGTGAAGTTAGTCTCATTAGCAAATGATCTCAATGTAACGATTGCAACGATTAGCAATGACCTTAATAAAGTCGAAGAACGACTTGCGCCTTTTGATTTAACATTGGTTAGAAAACGTGGCTACGGAGTTGAAATTACCGGCTCTGAGACAGCAAAAAGAAGAGCAATGAGCAAACTGATTATTGACAACATTGATGAATTTGAATTTATCTCTATTATGAAAGAAACAATTCAAAGAAAATCATCTCAAACGGTCGATACGGTAACAGACCGCCTGCTTGGATTGGTCGAGAAAAAGAAGCTTCTTATTATTGAAAAACAAATCGACCAAATAAAAAACGACTTGCCCTATTCAATCGCAGACAGCGCTTATATTGGTCTTGTGGTCCACCTAGCACTAGCGATTGAACGTATCCAGCAAGGGGAAGACATTAATTTTGACGCGGATTACTTAGAAAGTTTAAAGGAAACAAAAGAGTTCAAAGTAGCCCAGAAGATCGTTGCCGGATTAGAAGAAGTGTTTCGAATTACCATATCTCATGGTGAAGTTGGCTATATTACGATGCATTTGATGGGTGCCAAGCTGCGTAATGATCACGATGATCTGTTGGAGGATACAAGTCTTCAAGTTGGTCTCCTGGCTCAGAATTTAATTCGTTTCATAAGCAAGGAAATGGATCGTGACTTAACAAATAATATGCCTTTATTTCAAGGTTTAGTCGCTCACCTGCGACCTGCAATGTATCGTATGAAGCAACAAATGAGGATTTCAAACCCTCTTCTTACGAAAATTGAACACGATTATCACGATCTGTTTATCCTTTTGGAAAAAGGAGTGAAAGAGATCTTCACGGAGTTACACGTACCGAAAGAAGAAATTGGCTATTTAGTAATGCACTTTGCTTCTGCCTTGATACATAAAGGAGAAGGGAAGGAACGCAAAATACTAGTTGTTTGTTCAAGCGGGATTGGTACCTCTAAGATGCTTTCAACAAAATTAGAGCAGGAAATTTCAGGATTAAAAACAGTGAATGCGTCTCTTTTTGACTTAGAAGAAATGCATGTTAAAGAGTTTGACGCCATTGTTTCAACTATCCCTTTGAAAAAGTTCAACAACGAATATCTATTGGTAAGTCCATTGTTATCTGAAGAAGATATTGACAAGATCAAACGGCATTTACAAGATAAAAAGGAATTATTAGGTGAAGTAAAGCTGGGGAAAGAGGACGATAGGAACCAGGTCAATAGCGGAGTGTTCCTTCAAGGAATTGAGAAGGTAAAAAACTATACAACGGCCATCTATCAAATCTTGAATGGGTTTTCTATTACCAATCTCAAAGCGCCTGTTTCCATTGAGAAAGCTCTATTTAATTTGTGTGAACATTTATACGCGACAAATGTTATTAGTCATATCGATGGGGTCATAGAAGAACTTTTAAGACGTGAAGAAATTGGTGGACTGGGCATTCCGGATACGTCACTTGCGCTCTATCATACAAGAAGTGATGAGATCCAAGTACCAAGCTTTACAATCAGTCGACTTTCGCATCCGCTATCTGTAAAAGCAATGGATGAATCTACGATAGAAATCAATACAATCCTTTTGATGCTTTCACCAAAGGATAGCAATGAGGAAACGTTAGAACTTCTTAGTGGAATCAGTTCTCTTATTATTCGAGATGAAGATTGTATAGAAACATTCCAATCGAGCTCAAAAGAGGATTTAGAAAATCTACTAGCAACTGAATTAAAAGCAATTTATGAAATGAAAGTAAACAAATAAGGAGTGCTTAACATGACAAAGCAAATTTTATCAGCGGAAAATATTCAACTTAACGCAAGTTTTAATAATAAAGAAGAAGCGATCAGAGGGACGGGGCAAATCTTAGTCGATAAAGGCTATGTAGAACCGGCTTATATTGAAAAAATGCTAGAACGCGAAGAGCTGACGTCAACATTCATGGGCAATTTCGTTGCGATTCCACATGGTACAGAAGATGCGAAGCAAGAAGTTCTAACATCAGGTCTTTCCATTGTTCAAGTTCCTGGTGGTGTTGATTTTGGAAATGGAAATCTTGCAAAAGTGTTAATTGGAATTGCTGGGAAAGATGGCGAACATTTAGAAATTCTTTCGCAAATTGCTATTGTTTGCTCTGAAGAAGAAAATATTGAAAAAATTGTTGAAGCGAAATCAGCAGAAGAGATCTTAAGCTTGTTTGATGAGGTGGTGTAATGTTAGCTGTACACTTTGGAGCAGGGAATATCGGTCGAGGCTTTATTGGAAGCCTCTTATCCGATGCAGGCTATGAAGTATGCTTTGTCGACGTGAATGCTGAAGTAGTTGATTTGTTAAATGGGAAGCGTAAATATCGAGTTGTACTTGCAGACGAAACGAGTGAGGAAACAACTGTTACGAATGTCAGAGCGATTAATAGCATGCAAAATCCTGAAAAGGTACTAGAAGCGATTAGCGAGGCAGACATAGTAACAACTGCGGTAGGTCCAAATGTTCTTGTGATCATCTCACAATTGCTTGCACATGGGCTACGAAAAAGAGTGGAACAAACCGACAAGCCCTTAAATATTATTGCTTGTGAAAATATGATTGGTGGCAGTGAATTTTTAAAGAAACATGTTTATGACAAGTTATCGAATGATGAAAAGAATAAATTTGATCAAACGTTTGCGTTCCCAAATGCGGCTGTTGATCGAATTGTACCAAACCAAACAAATGACGATAAGCTAATGGTTAAAGTTGAACCATTTTATGAATGGGTTGTCGATCGCTTGAATATGATCGGAGATGTTCCAAGTATTGAAGGTGCTACATTTGTAGAAGATTTAACTCCATTTATCGAACGCAAACTCTTTACGGTTAACACGGGGCATGCTGCGTGTGCTTATCTTGGTTACCTTGCTGGGTTGAAGACAATTAAGGATGCGATGGAGAACGAAGATGTATTTCAAGCTGTTGTGGATACATTAAAGGAAACGGGAGCTGTATTAGTGAAAAAATACAACTTCGATTCAGATGAGCATATGAACTATGTGAATAAAATCGTTGGCAGGTTCAAAAATCCACATATTAATGATGAGATTCCACGAGTTGCAAGAGGACCTATCAGGAAGCTAGGACCAAATGATCGCTTGATTAGCCCGGCCGTACAACATTATAAATATGTCAATGGTCAGCCTGTAAACTTAGCAAAAGCAATCGCTGCAGCATTAAATTACGACTTCTCTGAAGATGAAGAAGCCGTATCATTACAATCAAAGATAAAAGAAGTAGGCTACGAAAAAACAATCGAGGAAATATGTCAGGTTCCAAAAGGTCATCCACTTTTCGAGTTGATTATGCAGAAGCTTACAAAATAAACGAGCGGAAAACACACTCCTGTAGTGTGTTTTTGTTTGTGGTAAGGCGAAAATGATTCTGCACTTACCTAGGGAACATATTTTAGAAGTATACTTAAAAAGTGGAGTGAAATTTGTAGTTGATTGTAAAGTGAAATTATGAGGGTAGAACCTTTAAAATGGATGTATTGCTGATATTTAACTAAACAGTTTTGATGTAGTTAAACAACAAATAAGGAGGTATACAGAATGTATCAAGAACATGATCACGTTTTACGTGTAATTGATTTCAAAAAAACTGAACATAATACAATTTTTGTAAAATTCACTGGATTTGATGCCGTTTTTGGGAAAGATCTAGAAGGGGAAGTCAAGTTTGTTGCTGGTATGCCATTTGGAGATTTAATTCACCCTCAAAGGTCATCCTTATCTTCTGAATGCAGACAATTCGTTCGAGAGATGTTGTTAAATAAGTATAACGCAGGCGAATTTAATTAGTTATAATCGATAAGAAATCCTTTTTTATAATTTGGTTGTTCAAAAATACTAGGCGCATTTCTTAAATAAGAAATGCGCCATCTGTATTATGGTCTAATTACAGAATGCGACTAAAATGTAAAGTTTACCGATTGTGTCCTGACCTAATGTTTGATTAAATATCTAAATCTCCTTTAGGTCCAAAAAATTCAAAATGAATGTGTTCTTCTGGTACGTTCCATTCTTTTAATGCTTTGTTTATAGCTTTCATAAAGGGTACTGGACCACAGAAATAAAATTCGGCTTCGTTGTTCTTTAGAATAGACTGTAACCATGGGAGGTCAATATATCCATCTTTTTGATAATTTTTAGCTTGTTTGTCTTCTTCAGTCGGTGATTCATAGGATAAAAAGTAACGAATGTTCTCAGACGAATGAATTACATTGGTTATTTCTTCGTTGAATGCATGGTACGTACTATTAATAGCCGCATGAACATAAGTGACTTGTCTTTTTGGTTGTTGGTTTGCTAGTGTTTTTAACATGCTTATCATCGGAGTTTGACCAACGCCACCGCTAAGAAGTACGACAGGTCGTTCTTCTTGTGAATTTAATACAAAGTCTCCAGCAGGTGCTGTAATTTCTAATAGATCTCCTTCAGAAACGTGATCATGAAGAAAGTTTGAGACGATGCCAGCTGGTATATCTCCTTTTTGATCTTCGCGCTTTACACTGATACGGTAATATTCTTGTCCAGGCTCATCAGATAAACTGTATTGTCTTAAATGAGTATACTTCTCTCCGTCAATGATTGCTTTTACTGTAATATACTGACCTGGTTGGAAGTCGGAAATCGTGCCCCCGTCTTTTGGTTTTAAGTAGAAGGATGTAATAACCTCGCTTTCTTTTTCTTTTTTTGAAATGACGAACTCTCGGAAGTCATCCCAACCACCTGTCTTCGAAGCTGCCTCATTATACATTTCATTTTCAACGGAAATAAAGACATCGGCAATTACTCCATATGCCTCACCCCAGGCATTAATGATTTCATCTGTGGCTGCATCCCCTAGTACATCTTTAATCGCTAATAATAAGTGTTCGCCTACGATTGGGTAGTGTTCAGCTTGAATCCCTAGACTACGATGCTTGTGGGCGATTTGTTTGACTACTGGAAGAATGGCTTCTAAGTTATCAATGTACTGCGCGGCAGCATATACGGTATTGGCAAGTGCTTGTTGCTGTTTCCCTTGTTTTTGATTTACATGATTAAAGATATGTAACAATTCTGGATGATTTGAAAATAGCATTTGGTAAAAACGGGTTGTAATAGCAGTGCCATGCTCTGCAAGAACTGGGACTGTTGACTTAATAGTTTCGATTGTTTTGGAATCTAATACCTTTGTTGTCATATGTAAATCCTCCATTTTTTAAACAAGTATTTTAAATACATCTTTAGTATGGATGCGCTTTCGATTAAAAGCAATATATAAAATACACCTTTCAACAAATAGACACTATTTCGAATGAACTTAAAGATGTGAGTAAGTGCTTGTAACGAGCCCGTTAATGTTTGTTCATAAAACTATCACTGTATGTCTGTATCTCATAAAATATATTTTCATCCCCATTAAACTTACATTAAGAAAAGCAGGCTAAAAGCAAAGAAAATAACGCCATTCCCTAACTCAACCATACCAATAACTATTGGTTTAACAGGATTTCCTCTGGAGGTAAACCAATCTTTTAGTATTCCAGGGAAATAAGCCAAAGTCATCCAAGGAGCTGTGAGAAGCCAGGGAATAAAGAGTAATACGCCATGATAGATATGAGATTTCATTTTGAAATGCATATTCGTCCTCTCTCTAATCATTGATTTAACATAAAACGAGCTACCCATAAAGTAGAAAACAACCCAACTTAACAAAAGAAAGGCTTCGTTTGACCAACCATCACTACCAATAATATAAGCGGCGACTCCACCTAGTGAAAATATCAAAATCCCACTAAAATTATTTAATAAGTTTCGCTCGTTTTTCCGTTTAATATAGTAGATGTTCATGCCAAGAAGTGGCACAAGAAACAAACCGAGTAAAACTAAGGATGAGTGAATCCATACGACAGGCACTATAAAAATAACTGCTATTAAACTATAGCTCAGTAACCAGGGCTGCATAGATTTTTTTAGTTTGGAATTTCGAACTATATTCAAAAATGGAGTTGACGCTAAGTAAATAAAGAACCATCCAACAAATAAAGGAATATGAAACCAATTCGGTTGTGATAAAAACACACCCAACAAAAATGGAAGAAAAAACATTAGCCATGTTCCGTGTTCTTTAGGAATAACCATTTACAATTCCCCTCTCAAAATATCTGTTCCTTTTCTTTGAAGCGTTTTAGCATGATTTCACATAAAAAATAACACATTTTAATCTTGCTCAAAATGACATTCATCACAATGGATAACAATCTCCAGTTGCTCATGTATTTCTAGAAGGCCTAAATTATGTGATTTCAATCACATTGTCGTAATTGTTTCTCTGGTAGTCTTGTGAAAAAGGAGGGTTTCAGTTATGAGCCAATTTTGTGAATTAGCAGGGAATGGGTCAGTAGAGTTATGTGCACCTCTTCAAAGACTTAAAAGCGAGCATACACCTTTAAGAATACAAATGGATAATTTGTATGAATTGTCGGTATCGATTGAAAAAGAGAATGAGATTGGGAGAATAAAAGAGAAATTGTTGCAACTTCGTAACGGAGTTATCCAATTCGTTGCTCTTTTAGATCCTCATTCTGAAAAAGAGGAAGGAGTGTTATTTCCGATGGTGGCAAATTACATCGGAAAAGATGTAGGTCCAATATATGTGATGGAATATGAGCACGATCAAGCAAAAGGCAACTTACGAAAGTTTCTAGAGGGAACAATTAATTTAAAGGAATGCCTCACCATAAGCGAATTATTTCAAATTACAGAACTCTACAACCGAGCGTACCATGTATTACAAGAACACTTTTTAAAGGAAGAAGAAATCTTATTTCCTATGGCAGAAAAACTATTGACTAATGAAGAGAAAAAAAGATTAGAACTACACATAGGTACAGTGTAATAACTTCGTGAACACGGTTTACTCTTCCGTGTTCATTTTTTCGTATATTTGATCGTACCTTCTGGAAGGGATAACATTTAACGATTTTAAGTGACTTTTGCTCATTTGAATTAGTTTTGGACTGAGGATCAAAAGATACTGCTCTTTCCCCCGTGATGTAGCTCACATCCGACCATCGGATACAAGCTTATAATGGAGATGAATTGATTGGAGGGAATGGAATGTTTAATCGTGACTTTAATGAAAATCCATTTATCGTAATTTGGGAACTAACTAGAGCTTGTGAATTAAAATGTCTTCACTGTCGGGCAGAGGCCGAGTACCATCGTCACCCTCTTGAACTCACATTGGAAGAAGGAAAACAACTCATTGATGACATATATGAAATGGATAATCCAATGCTTGTGTTTACTGGAGGGGATCCACTCATGCGTCCTGATGTATATGATATTGCCGAATATGCAATCAAAAAAGGTGTCCGAGTATCGATGACACCAAGCGCTACCCCGAACGTTACGAAAGAAGCGATTCAAAAAGCAAAGGACGTTGGGCTTGCTAGATGGGCATTCAGTTTGGACGGCCCCACAGCTGTCATACACGACCATTTCAGGGGTACGGAAGGTTCATTTGAGTTAACAATGAACGCGATTCGTCATTTGCACAAGTTGAAAATTCCTATCCAAATTAATACCGTGATTTCGAGGTATAATGTTGATGCGCTAGAAGAAATGGCTAAATTAGTGGAAGAGTTGAATTGCGTGCTATGGAGCGTATTTTTCCTCGTGCCAATAGGACGAGGGAAACAAACCGATATGATCTCACCAGTAGAACATGAACAAGTGTTTCGCTGGCTTCATAAATTAAGCCAAAATGTTTCGTTTGATATAAAAACAACTGCTGCACAGCATTATCGACGTGTTGTGATTCAACAAAAAATGAGAGAGAATGCTAACCTTGATCAAGCTATTCATTATCAGGATGCATTAGCAAAAGGAATGACTGGTCCGTTTGATGGATTAGGACGGGCACCAAAAGGAGTGAATGATGGGAACGGCTTTGTCTTTATCTCTCATACAGGGGATGTCTACCCAAGTGGGTTGCTACCTGTGAAAGCAGGAAATGTTCGCACATTGCCATTAGCAGAGATCTATCGCGATTCACCTATTTTCAAAGATTTACGTAATCCTGATAAGTATAAAGGGAAGTGTGGTGTTTGTGAGTTTCGTTATGTTTGCGGGGGATCCAGGTCTAGAGCTTATGCGATGACCGGGGACTATATGGAAAGTGAACCATTCTGTGTATACATTCCAAAATCAATGAGAAACAAAAGATAATCTAAAAAGGGATTGTCCCAAAAGCCCCTGAAAAACTAAAAAGTAGTGCTTTCCATCAATGTACTCTTCTGTAATGAGAAGTTTGGTTAGTTCCGTAAATAACGTGCCCATTAACGGTTTTAAGCGTTAGGATCGAAATCGGTTTATTGTACGAAAATCAGGAGATTGTTGGAAGGCAAGCTACATCATTGGAAGGTTTTCACGAAAAGCACTCGCATTATCTCGACAAGAGAACATTTTTTGTGTATCTCCGTATAGAATAACTTTGGTCTTCATTTTGGGATGATAGGCAGGTCTCCCACCATCTTTAATACACGTCATAAAACAGATGGTCATCCAGTCGGTTCACCATGTCGTTCACCGCACGAGCAACATGATTTTCTGAAATTAAATCTGAATAATCCATAGGAAGAATCAGTTGATTCATGTTATAAATCTTTAAAAGTAGCCAATTGGTTGCACATAAAAAATCGCTCCTTGTTGAATGTTTGTTATGGTATTTCACTTTAAACGATAGAGCGATTTTTTTGTGCACTTTTTTAGGTGGAATGACGACGAAAACCTTGAGCCATTTATTCTGACTCAAGATTTTCAACATTTATTTGGGGATTCTTTGTGCATTTTTTGAAAGAAAGTCAAACTAAGCGGACGGGATGGGGTGGCCGACTCCTGCAGGAGGAAAGGGTAGGTTGAAATCACCGGCTTGCCGGTTAGTTCAGCACCCGCCTGCGGAAAGCGTGCCCCCCATCCCGGGAGCGGTCGCTTTTCCACTTCCTTTATTAATTAGAAGAGGAGCTGTTCCCTAAAAAGGATTTTAATGACCTTTGGGACAACCCCTTTTTGGGAAATTGGATATGCTTTATAGGAGAGTACCTATGAAGCTGATCTTACACTTGTGCGACTGCTCGCGGGAATAATACATTATTTTCTAAATGAATATGTTGGAACAAATCAGATTCTAGGTGTTCAAGACGTTGATAGACTAGACGATAAGTGCCGCAAGCTCCTTCTGGAGGGGTGAAATCGTTTGTAACGTCACGAAGTTCTTTTAGAATATTGCCGGCATGGCTATGTTCATTTTCTAATTCTTCAACGACTTTTAGCAATTTGTTAACGTTTTCTTCAGTACGGTTTTGCTCAAGTTCGAGAATGAGAGGAAAATCTTCTGTTTCCTCTTTAATTAAATGCTGCTCTAGCTCGACACGTAATTCATGGAATAATCGATGGATCATGGCTAAATGAGGTTGTCCTGCCCCGTGAACACGTAATACTTTTGTGATATATGGGCTTAATTGAGGCAACTCTTCATTAATATAGCGATGATGTTTATTTATAATGTGATCAATTAATTCACGATATGATGCACTTTCCCATTCAATTCTCGATTCATTTAATGCTGTTGTTTCTTGATACAGTGTATTCAGGTTTGTTAACACTTCTTCTGCAGATAGATTTCTTTCATTAATAGCTTCTATAATTGGCCGGTTTCCCCCGCAGCAAAAATCGATACGATAAGATTTAAAAAGGTCACTCGCTTTAGGGAATTTCGTTACTATTTCTCCTACAACAGATGTTTCAGTAAATGTTCGTTCCATAATAACTGCCTCCAGTAATTTATATTTTGAATCTATATAAAGGATATCAACGAATCATCGTATATGTAGTGATATACATCACGTCTCACCTGTTAAGTTTTGACAAACTCGATCACTTCGGATAAAAAAGAGGTTGTACCCATATATCCATGTTCATCATGTAACTATGATGTTCATCACAGTTTTCGTTTTGATAACTTAGTACAATTGAAGTGAAGATACAGCTAATTGAACGAGTAAGGGAGTTTTAGATATGAAATTAGCAGTGATTAAAAGACATTTACAAGGAGTATCTCTTTTTAAGGAGCTTTCAGAAGAAGAAATCCAGCCGATTGTTGATATTTCTCAAATTAGAAAATACTCACCAAGGTCATTTGTATTTATGCAAGGTGAACCACTTGATCGAGTGTTTTTTATTCATTCTGGTAAAGTGAAAATTCACAAAACGGACCTGTCAGGGAAAGAACAAATTGTGTCCATTCTCGAAGCTGGAGATATGTTTCCTCACGCTGGTTTTTTCCGGAAAGGAAATTTCCCGGCACATGCTGAGATCCTTGAGACTGCAGAGTTAATTGTCATTCCGGTTGGGCAGTTTGAGAAGATCCTTCTTAAATATCCTGAACTCTGTATTAAAATGTTCAAAGTATTAGGAGAAAAAATCGTCGATCTGCAGAATCGATTGGAGGAGAAAATTCTTCGTGACACATATGAACAAATTGTGATGTTACTTCTTCGATTATGTAAGTCAAATGGTGTGAGGATTGATGACCAATACAAACTCACATCCTATTTTACGAATCGGGAACTAGCCAACATGATAGGAACATCGAGAGAGACAATGAACCGTACCATTAATCGTCTACGGAAGAAAGGACTGATTGACTCGGACGAAGAAGGTTATTTTCTTATTCAATCAGAGAAATTGGAAGATGAAATTATCTAAAAATAGTAGACTTTTATTACCGTGTGATTTAACTCACAAACCGACATGAATCCTTTTGTTACAGTGTTCCTGAGAATTAGAATCAGTAATTTGAAGGAGTGAGATAAATGAGTAAAGAGTTAGTTGATCACATCTATGAAATGTTAGAAGAGGTAAATGATCCAGAGCTTGGGATCGATATCGTGAATTTAGGACTTATTTATGAAGTGGATGTTGATAAAGGCAATAATGCTTTGATCAAAATGACGATGACTTCAATGGGCTGCCCATTAGCCGGAGAAATCGTAGCTGATCTGAAAAACAAAGTTTCTAAAATTGAGGAGATCAATGACATACATGTGGATATCGTTTGGAGTCCACCTTGGTCAAAAGATCGATTGTCCCGTTATGCGAAAATTGCACTTGGAGTTCCGAATTAAGACAGGAGTTAATTTCATACACGGTCCTAACTGGAGGCAGTGCCTTTAAAAGAAGTTTTTACAATTATGTTACAGTTTCAAAAAAGTGAAGGGGATGTGATACGAATCACCGTCTTCGCACAACAGTTTTGCTAGGGTAAAGGTGGTCACCTTGACGATATGCAATAGAGAAGGATGGTACGTCAATTGTTTGTGATGTAAATGGCTTGACCAGAGTAATATCGTTTGAATTGACCGGGTTAAAAATGAAAAAGGAGAATGCAAAATGAGAAAATTATTAGTTAGTGGGATGATCATCTGGGTAGTCGCTGTTTTAACAGCATGCGGGGGCAGTAGTGATGAGCCTACGACAACTGAAAACGAAGAGGCTACTACAATTGAAAGTAGTAACACGGTAGTATTAGAGGCATCAAATTGGGACTTTGATCAGGAAGTATATACAGTCCAAGCTGGAGAAGTAACAATCGAATTAAAGAACGTAGAAGGATATTATGGTGTCGTAATTGATGGTACGGATCTAAAAATTGACGGGGACGGAGAACAAACAGTGACTCTAGAAGCAGGAGAATATATCATTTATTGCTCTATACCTTGTGGTGGTGGACATGACGAAATGACGGCAACACTCATTGTAGAGTAATAAATTCATATAAAGACTTCTACGCAAGAGTCTTCTTTCGTAAAAGTCTTTTTTATTCTAGCAAGAGAATGTCAAACGATCATTATAAAATTTCTATGATATTTTTTCACAGGAGAGGAGAGCAAATAAATGAAAGACGAGTTATCTATTGGTGGTATTAAGTTGAAAAATCGACTTTTTATAGGGACCGGAAAATTTAATAATGATAGTCTAATCCCTGAGGTTGTAAAAAGTTCTATGGCGCAGGTCATTACCGTAGCTATGCGACGTGTCGATCTACGTTCAACAGAGGAAAATATTATGAACTTTATTCCAAAAGAGATGGTTCTACTTCCAAACACATCTGGGGCAAGGACTGCTGAAGAAGCTGTTCGTATCGCAAAGCTAGCTAGGGCGGCTGGCCTTGGAAATTGGGTGAAAATTGAAATAATAACTGATCAAAAGTATTTACTCCCTGATAACTCTGAAACAATAAAAGCAACGGAAAGTTTAGTAAAAGAAGGATTTATTGTCTTACCTTATATGAGTCCTGATTTAATAGTAGCTAAACAATTAGAAGAAGTTGGAGCAGCAGCAGTTATGCCTTTAGGTTCACCAATTGGCTCCAATCGCGGTTTTAGAACCCAGGAGTTGGTACGGATTATGATTGCAGAGAGTAAGGTTCCGATTATTGTTGATGCAGGGATTGGTAAACCGTCTGAAGCTTGTGAGGCGATGGAGTTAGGAGCAGATGCTGTTTTAGTCAATACAGCTATTGCGACTTCGAACGATCCTATTGGTATGGCAGAAGCTTTTGCACACAGTGTAAAAGCAGGTAGAACAGCTTATTTAAGCGGGTTGGGTGCTACTACGATAGAGGCAAGGGCGTCTTCTCCATTAACAGGATTTTTGACTTAGAGAATAAACCAACCGAAAATGGATTGTGATTTCTAGGGAGGGGACATAGATAGTGAGTTTTTATCATGTATTTAAAGAATTAAAATTGCTTGATTTTGAAGGCTTTTTCAATTCGGTAACGAGTAATGATATCCACGGAATAGTGCATAAAGACTTGTTAAATGAAAAAGATTTTTTGATGTTATTATCACCTGCTGCAGAGGAATACTTAGAAGAGTTGGCTCAAAAAGCCCATCAACTAACGGTTCAACATTTCGGAAAAACGATTCAGTTGTTTAATCCAATCTATATATCCGACCATTGTGTTAACCACTGTACCTATTGTAGTTTTAGTATTATTAATCAATTTCAACGACAGAAGCTTACGATGGAAGAAGTCGATAGAGAAGCGAAAAACTTGGCGAGCATGGGAATCAAACATATTTTAATTTTGACTGGAGAGTCGAAGGTACATAGTTCAGTTGCATATATTAAAGAAACTGTAGAAGTTCTAAAAAAGTACTTCTCCTCTATCTCGATTGAGATCAACCCACTAGACACAGTCGAATACAAAGAATTAAAAGCTGCAGGGGTTGATGGGGTTACCGTTTATCAAGAAGTATACAATGAAGATGTCTATCAGGATTTTCACGTCAAAGGACCCAAACGCAATTATCGATATCGTCTTGATACACCGGAAAGAGGTTGCAAAGCAGGACTTCGCAGTGTGAATATCGGATCTTTGCTTGGTTTAGATAACTGGAGGAAAGAGGTATTTTTCACTGGGATGCATGCTGATTATTTACAAAAGAAATACATAGGTACAGAAATCGGTCTATCACTCCCAAGGATCCGACCCCATTTAGGTAGTTTTAAACCGCGATCAGAGGTGAATGATAAAGCTTTTGTTCAAAGCCTCATTGCTTTAAGATTGTTTTTACCTAGATCGGGAATTACATTATCGACTCGTGAAAGTGCGGTTTTTAGAGATCACCTTATACCTCTTGGAGTAACGAAGATGTCTGCAGGAGCATCAACGGAGGTTGGAGGCTATTCTCTTGAAGCCTTGGGAACGAATCAATTTGAAATTTCCGATGAACGTTGCGTAAGAGACATTTGCAATGCATTATATAAAAAAGGCTACCAACCCATTTTTAAAGATTGGATTCATTCATAGGTCAGTCAATATCTAATAACAGCTTACCTACCAGAGGACTTTAATTGAATAACCGCAACAATAATATCAAACGTTCAGAGTAACAATTCTCTGAACGTTTTTCCTTTCTCATTAATATGCGTTATTCACTTTAGCGTATTTACCTTTTAAAAAATTCCCTATATAATGAAAATCATGTGAACAAATCTAACAAGTCTCTTGACTTTTGGGTGCTAAAAGGGGAGGTTTGCTTTTGTCTTTGGAAAGAGGGGAATTAAAGAAATCGGCTGAATTGGAAAAGGGTTGGAGTTTTACAAACTATATAAGTAAAATGAAAGGAGTTAGTGCTCAAGATCAGAGTGTCCGCATAATAGACTCGCTAGTATCTGCAGGTGGGGGATTAATTGCGATGACAATTATAAGTATTCTCGCTGTTAGTCTTAGCTACCCGATGGCTTTAGGCCCGATTGGTGCTAGTTGTTTACTCGTTTTTGCGGCACATGAAGGTCCTTTTTCGCAACCACGTCATATAATTGGTGGACACTTACTCTCTACCGTTACAGCATTGTCGATTTGGGATGTGTTTGGAAGGTCCCATATTACAATTGGAATTACCCTAGCTATTGTCGTCATACTTATGATTATTACAAGAATGATGCATCCGCCTGCTGCTGCAAGTGCAATCGTTGCGATTAATTCCCAAGCTGGCTGGGGATTGCTTTTAACAATTGTACTTAGTGCTGTAATCGTCGTAGGAATCTCGGTATTATATAATAATTTATTTGAAAGCAGGAATTATCCCAAAAGGTGGATCTAGATAGCTAGCTTCTATCTAACTTTTTTTCAATGCAAGTGCTATGGAATAAGCATGATTCCGTAGCACTTGTTTTTTTGCATTTTTTTATTTCAGAGTATGTTTTTATCTTGCTTTTTTCATTTTCAGTGGTGCGTCACTAATGTTGATATCTGAATTGTTCCTCTGATAATAGTACCAATTTAAGAAAATGGATATAACATAAAATCCGACAAAGAAATACAACGCGGTCACTGGTGTACCTGTGTTTGATACGGACCAACCAAATAATTGTGGGATAAAGAATGATCCGTACGCAGCGAAGGCTGCAGTGAATCCAAGTACAGGTGCCGCTTCTTTAGCAGGGAAGATGATCGGAATCATTTGGAATGTGGAACCAGAGCCGATTCCTGCAGCGATAAATAATATTAAAAAGGATAATAGGAACCCAACGAAGTTTTGTTGGCCAATAAAGTAAATAACAGACAACGCACCTAGGGACATAATAACTAATACATAAGCCGTTACCAGAGCACCACCAACTTTATCAGATATCCAACCACCAACTGGTCGTGCAGTTGCTGCCAAAAAGGCACCAAGAAAGGCTAAAGCGACATATTCTGGAAATTGTGATCTGAGTAACAATGGAAAAGCAGCACCATATCCAATGAAAGAGCCAAATGTCGCAATATATAGTATTGTCATAATCCAGGTGTGTTTTCTTTTTACGATAATAAATTGGTCTTTCACAGATTGTTTGGCTGTTGGGAGATTATCCATCCCGAAGTAGGCAATGACTGTCATCAAAATAATAGGGATAACCCAGATAAAAGCTGCATTTTGCAACCAAATTTCCTGCCCGTTAGGTAAGAGTTGACCTTCTCCTCCAATAGCAGCAAACGTACCAATGACAATGATAAGCGGGGTAACAAATTGCACAACAGATACCCCCATGTTTCCTAAACCTCCATTAATTCCAAGGGCTGTTCCTTTTTCTTTCTTAGGGAAAAAGAAACTAATGTTAGCAGATGCAGATGAAAAGTTCCCTCCACCAAGCCCACAAAGTGCAGCTAATGTAAGCATGATCCAGTATGGTGTTTCTGGATTTTGAACAGCAAACCCAATTCCCAGTGTAGGAATGATTAATATACCTGTAGAAAAAACGACCCAATTTCTACCACCAAATTTGCCCAGTGCAAATGTATACACAAAACGCAAAGACGCCCCCACTAAACCTGGGATGGCCGCTAATGTAAATAGTTGCTCCTCTGTAAATTGGAAACCGATGTCATTCAATCGAACGGCAACAACTGACCAAATTTGCCATACAACAAATGCAAGCATTAATGTTGGAACGGAAATCCATAAGTTTCGCTTAGCATGACGCTTCCCTTCTTTTTTCCAAAAATCATTGTTCTCTGGGTTCCACTCAGTAATTCGTGCCATAGGTACCTCCTAATTATTTGTTTAATGTTTTATTTGATAATCAAATCATACAAATAAATAAAATAATTGAATGTGATCAATGTCACAAAATCTGCCAAACAGGAAGGAATGCAGGTGAAATAAAGAAACGAAATGATTGCTACAAGTGGTAGGAATACGGTGGAAAGAGCTCTTTATGGAGATATTGTGAAGAATAGATAACATGATGTGAGAGAAATAACGCTGGGTTGCTTCCAAAATTACTGAAAAAGGACAAAAAAAAAAGAGCTTGAAAGGAGATTAGAGGTCACTGATAAAAGTGAAAACCAGAGGCCACTGAAAAAGTCCATCGAGGAAGCGGCAATGGCTCCGCAGGTTGCGCGTCTGCGGATTGAGAAACCCACTCATAGCGGGTTTTAAGGTGTGAGACACTTCTCACACCAATGGCAACGGCTTCATTGCTTAAAGGCCACTGAAAATGATGTGACCCCCTAAAGTTAGAGTTTTATATTAAGCAGCTAATTGGCTGGTATGGATACGGTATTGAACCGGACTC
>NZ_JAXBLX010000022.1:0-84639 GCF_037027555.1 Halalkalibacter kiskunsagensis
AGCGGAACCGCTACAAGGTTTTAAGTATTCAAGGAGTGGGTTTCTCCTTGAATACGAGTAGCGAGAGAAGCCATTGCTGCTTCGAAGCAAAAGGTCGATTTTTACCTTTTTGAAAAACCTCGAAGCAATGAAGGTTTGGACATATATAACGTTTTTTTATGAGGGGGAAGCTTTAGAAGATGGAGAAAGTTTACGGATTGTTAGGTCATCCAATTGGGCATTCAATGTCACCACTTATTCATAATGACGCGTTTTTAAATGTAGGAATAAAGGCTAATTATCAAGCATTTGATGTAGAACCGCAAATGCTTGGAAATGCTATAAAAGGGATCAAAGCTCTTGGGATAGCGGGATGCAATGTAACCGTACCGCACAAAATCGCTGTGATGAACTTTTTAGATGAGGTTGATGAAGAAGCAAAGCTGATTGGTGCTGTAAATACGATCGTAAATCAAAATGGAAAACTGATTGGTCATAATACAGACGGTCGTGGATACGTACAGTCATTGATTGAAGAAACGAATGAAGAGATTATAAACAAACGTTTTCTTATTATTGGAGCTGGTGGAGCAGCAAGAGGAGTTATAACTGCGTTGCTTCGTCATGGTATCGAAGAGTTAACGATTACAAATCGGACCCAAGACAAAATAGAGCCATTGCTTGAGTTAGCTAATCTGTTTCAAACGCCAGCAAGTAGGGCAACTCGAGAGGAAGTCGAGCGAAATTTAGATGGATTTGATGTACTCATAAATACAACATCTGTAGGAATGAGTCCACGTATAGAGGATTCGCCACTTTCATTAAATAACTTAAGAGCTGGAGCGATTGCAAGTGACTTAATTTACAATCCGCTAAAAACAAAATTTCTAAAAGAAGCTGAAGAAAGAGGCGGGACATCACATACGGGTATTGGGATGTTTGTCAATCAAGCAGCTTTATCGTTTGAACATTGGACTGGGATTAAACCAGATCACCAGCGTATGAGAAAGTTAGTATTAGATAAATTAGGAGGAACAAAATGTTAACAGGTAAACAAAAGCGATTTTTACGTTCGAAAGCACACCATTTAAACCCTATTTTCCAAGTTGGGAAAGGTGGAGTCAATGAAAACATGGGTAAACAAATAGAGGAGGCTCTTGAAGTTAGGGAACTATTGAAAGTGAGCATCTTACAAAACTGTGATGAAGACAAAGATGAAGTAGCGCGCTCACTTGTTAGCTTGACAGGGGCAGAGCTTGTCCAGGTGATTGGGCATACGGTTGTTTTATATAAGGAATCGAAAGAAAACAAAGAAATTGTTCTCCCTTCTTAATAAACAGTAAGTAGGAGAGTGAAATTATGAAAAAAATTGGATTGTTTGGCGGTACCTTTAATCCGCCTCACCTTGGTCATCTGTTATTTGCTCAAGAGGTTTTAGTTGCTTATGAACTAGATGAAATATGGTTTATTCCTGTGAATGTGCCTCCTCATAAAGAAAGTGACGATCTTGCTTCGAATCAAGATCGAGTCGATATGTTAATCGGAGCAACAGATGAGAATGAGCGCTTTCATGTAAACACAATTGAGTTAGAAAGAGAAGGTCCTTCCTATACAATAGATACAATGAAGCAATTAATACAACTGTACCCGAAAGATCAATTTTTCTTTTTAATTGGGGGAGATATGATTGAATATCTTCCAAAATGGGAAAGAATCGATGAATTAATAAAGTTGGTAACTTTTATTGGTGTAAAGAGACCTGGATCTTCTGTAGGAACAACGGTATATGCAAGCAAAGTTCGTCTTTTAGAGATGCCACAAGTTGAACTTTCGTCGACAACTATTCGTCAAAGAGTGCAGGAAGGAAAACCAATCACATATATGGTTCCAAAAGTTGTAGAGACATTGGTGAAAGAGAGGGCATTGTATGAACCGAGAACAAGCATTGGCAATAGTAAAACTAAACCTTACTGATCATCGGTACACTCATACACTTGGTGTTGTAGATACTGCTGTGGAACTTGCAGATCGTTTTGGAGCTAATAGAGAAAAGGTAGAACTTGCAGCCGTTTTTCATGACTACGCAAAATTTCGTGATAAGGAAGAAATGAAACGTCTTGTAGAGGAAAAACTATCTGATAAATCATGCTTAGGATTTGGTGATGAATTATTGCATGCGCCATGTGGAGCTTACTTTGTGGAACATGAGGTTGGTTTAACAGATCAGGAAATTTTAAATGGTATTCGATATCATACGACTGGAAGACCCGATATGACATTACTTGAGAAGATTGTCTTTCTTGCTGACTATATTGAGCCTGGGCGTAAGTTTAAAGGTGTTGAAGACGTAAGGAAACTCGCTAAAAAGGATCTTGATGAGGCGATCATTCAAGTGTTAGAAAACACGATAGCGTTCCTCATGAAAAGAAGGCAGCTTGTATTTCCAGATACACTGGCTACGTATAACCAATTAATAACAAACAAAAGGAGAAGTGATATTAGTGAATGATTCGTCAATTTTAACGCTCGCAGTAAAATCGTTAGATGATAAGCGCGCGGAAAATATCGTTGCGTTAAACATGAAAGGTGTTTCTTTGATCGCCGATTATTTTGTTATATGCCATGGTAATTCAGATAAACAAGTACAGGCAATTGCACAAGAGCTAAAAAAAGTCGTTCAAGACGAAGGAATTGAAATTAAGCGCTTAGAAGGATTTGACCAAGCAAGATGGGTTTTAATTGACTTAGGCGATGTAGTTGTCCACGTGTTTCATAAAGAAGAACGAATCTACTATAACTTAGAGAAACTTTGGGGAGATGCTCCAACGGTTGAGTTAGAAGGAGTTTTGGGCTAATGGACCTTAAGCCTGGATATAAAGTGAACCTTGAAGTGGTGCGTAAAGCGAGTTTTGGCTATTTTGTAAGCGATGGAGAAATAGATATCCTTTTGCATGAAAGAGAAGTCACAAATCAAGTTGAGATTGGAGATCATGTAGATGTATTTCTATATCATGATCATCAAGAAAGACTAGCAGCGACAATGGAAGAGCCTTTTTTACAAGTTGGCGAAGTTGCATGGCTTGAGGCTGTCGAGGTAAAAACAGGCCATGGTGTCTTTTTTCATAATGGTATTTCACGGGACCTTTTTTTATCAATGGATGAACTTCCTTATGATCGAGAGATGTGGCCAAAGCCAGGCGATAAACTCCCATTATCATTAACATGGGATAAAAAAGGTCGACTAATGGGTAAGCTCGTTAAAGGAGAGCCGATTGAACGGAATGCAACAAAAGCCACCGCAGATATGATGAATAAAGAAGTAAGTGGATTTGTTTATCATTTCCTTGATGAAGGAGCTTTGCTTTTAACAGATGAAGGGTATATTGCCTTTTTGCATAATAACGAAATGAATGGAACGATACGGTATGGTGAGCATTTAACAGTACGAGTCCAGTATGTTCGTGAAGATGGCCGTATTAATGTGACGATGAATCCTAAAAGGTCTGAACAACAAGAAGAGGATGCTGATCGAATTTATTCATTTTTACAAGAGCGTGGTGGTTCAATGCCTTATTGGGATAAGACACCACCAGAAGATATAGAATTACGCTTTTCCATTAGTAAGGCAAAGTTTAAACGTGCTCTTGGAAAATTGATGAAAGAAAACAAAATCGAACAACGCGATGGTTGGACGCATTTGAAAAAGTAAAGTGCTCGACCATCTAAGGAGTCTCTATGAATTATCAAGCTTTTGCTGCTTTATATGATACGCTTATGGAAGATGCCCCGTATGATAAGTGGATTGATTATTTACGGTTACAATTAAATCAACAGCAGTTTACGAATCTATCTATACTTGATGTTGGATGTGGAACAGGAGAGCTTTTAGTGAGGTTGCAGGAAGAGGGGGCCGATACAGTCGGGGTTGATCTCTCTTTAGAAATGCTATCTGTTGCCAAAGAAAAATGCGAGCAAAAAGGATTTTCTCCTCCCTTATTCCATCAATCAATGACAGATTTAGAAGGGTTAGGAACGTTCGAAGTGGTAACCATTTTCTGTGATTCACTTAATTATTTAGAGACAGAGGAAGAGGTTTATCGGACGTTTGAAAGTGTTCATCGTCATTTACAAGAAGACGGACTTTTCTTATTTGATGTCCACTCTTTAAAGAAAATTGAAGAAGGATTTATAGGTCAGACTTTTGCTGAAGATGGCGCAGACCTTGCCTACATATGGACATCGTTTGAGGGAGATTATCCCCATAGTGTGGAGCATGAATTAACGTTTTTCATTAGGGATGAGTCACATGGGTATTACGAGCGTATGTTAGAATTACATAAGCAACGAACATTTCCAGTTAAGCAATATACGGATTGGCTTATGGAAGCTGGGTTTAGTGACATAGTTGTACATAGTGATTTTACTAGTGCTTCTCCCACAGAACAGAGTGAACGAATTTTTTTTACTGCTCGTAAAAAAATTAAAGGATAATTGACGAAAATGGCGAATAAACAGGGAGAAGCATCATGATGCTTCTCCCTGTTGTGTTATTTTTTTGAAAAAGCTCCAGATATTAATTCTTGGTCCTCGTAATACTTTGCATGTGTTTGTTGGAATAAATGATCAAACATCGACCCGATTTCAGCTTCGAGTACTTTAATGCCTTCTCCAGTAATCCCTCCTGGTACGCAGACCCGTTCTTGGAGCGTTGGCAATGTAAAGTGTCCCTTTTCTAATAACTTACCCATTCCAATCATCATATTCGTAGCAAGGGTTGTTGCATCTTCTTGAGAGATATTGGTTTGCCTAACGGCGCCATCAATGAATTGCTGCATGATGTAACTAAAGAATGCCGGTCCGCAACTGACGATGTCAGATGAAACCCTTGTGATGTTCTCATCGATAATAAGTGGTTCAGATATTTGTGACATTAGCTTCAGTAAGAACTGTTTGTTTTCCTTCGTACACCTATCTCCAAAACTTAAAAGAGATGGTCCTGTAAGAGCTCGGTTCAAAATACTTGGGATAGCACGAGCTACTTTACAATCGACCATGTCCTCTAATTGCTCAACAGAGATAGGACTCGTTATTGAAATGATAAATTTGTTAGCGTGGCAAACCGGAGCAATCTCTCTAAGGACATTTGGGAATTGTAATGGTTTCGTACACAAGAAGATTACATCTGTCTCTTTGACAACTGTAGGTGCATCAAGTGCAATAGAGAGACCTGGAAACCGTTTCTTTAAAGTTTCTGCCTTTGTATTGCTTCTATTCGTAATGACTAATTGCTCCGGAGTGATTGCGCCTGCCTCAATAAATGATTCAAGCAATATGGTGCCCATACTACCAGTTCCGATTACCCCAATTTTCAAGTTAGCCCCCTCCTTCAACATTCATCTTACACGCGAACACCGTTATGACTAAACGTATGAAGAAAGTAGGTCTGTTATGACTTGAACTTATTTGTTGTTTATGTAATTCCTAATCATTTCAGGTGTAACGAGTTTACGGGGAGGGAATTGAAATTTCATAGCAATTTGGTTCATTTCCTCAGTAATGCGGTTGATCTCTGTTGTTTCGACTAACTTATTTGCCTTTGCAAGATCAAGTGCTAAGTCAATCGCGCGCTCTCTTTGTGAATCTAATGCAAGAAACTGTTTTTGGGCTTCTCTGTGTTTTCTAACTTGCTCTGCAATTTGTATATGTACAGCCATATTCCATCGTCTCCTTTTTGTCCCTTATTAGGGTCTTGTTGTTATCGTACATTAATTTTAAAAAAAGGTGTGATCAAAGTGATCAAGAAAATACCTGAGAAAAAACAAATTGTTATTTCTATAGGGATCCTACTATTAGTCAGTTTAGTATTGTTTGTGCATTTTCGCAATGCTAATGAGGAAGAAGTAAACTTTGATTTTCAAGAAGCTGCTTCGTTGGTGCAAGCAACAGAAACGATTCCGTCGGTGTTAATTGAAGGAGGAACGAAGATAACAGTCGATATAAAAGGAGCAATCGCATTACCGGGAGTCTATGAATTAAATGAAGGAAGTCGTGTCCATAATGTAATTGAAATGGCAGGGGGATTTCTCTCTGATGCAGATGAGTTGCAATTAAACCTTGCTCAATTGCTCCAGGATGAGATGATGATCTATGTACCGACAGAAGGAGAAGAAGTTCAGGAAAACCTAGTTAACTCATCTGGAAATAAAGACGGCAAAATCGCGATTAATCGAGTAGATGAAACCACGCTCGAACAATTACCGGGGATAGGACCAGCCAAAGCAGCTGCTATTATCAGTTATAGAGAAGAGCATGGACCTTTTAAAGGAATTGAGGATCTACAAAATGTGTCAGGTATTGGTCCAAAGTCTGCTGAAAAACTTACTGATTATATTGTATTCAATTGACATTAATATTGAATCACCATTGACGTTGTAGGTGCAATTTTCTAAACTAAAACAATATGAATTATGAGGGGGAGTAATAAGTGGAAAGAATTTCTTGGGATCAATATTTTATGGCACAAAGTCATTTGTTAGCATTAAGGAGCACATGTACAAGATTAATGGTAGGGGCAACGATCGTCAGAGAAAAAAGGATAATTGCAGGGGGGTACAATGGTTCCGTCTCAGGAGGCGCTCATTGTATTGATGATGGATGTTATGTAGTAGATAATCATTGCATACGAACCATTCATGCTGAAGTGAATGCACTACTTCAATGTGCGAAATTCGGTGTTCAAACGGAAGGATCTGAAATTTATGTCACACACTTTCCGTGTGTTCACTGTTCAAAAGCAATCATTCAAGCTGGTATTAAACGAATTTACTATGCAAAAGACTACAAGAATCATCCATATGCAGAAGAAATGTTTCGTGACGCTGGAATAACTGTTTTACAAGTCGAGTTAGATGAGTTGAGCTTAGATCAACATCATCTTGAAAAAATGAAATTTACTGCGGAATTATTAGATAAACTAGATTATGCAGGAGTTCCTAAAGAAGAGTTACAACAGCTGCGTGATCAAGCTAATACGCTATTTACAGAAAATTTCTTAAAGGGGTGAATCACAATTCTTCACCTCTTTCTCCTTCTCCCTATGGCCGCAACTCTAGGTCTTCTTTTATCTTTACGGGGACCTAGCCTTCCTTATTTTTTCGTATTATCGGTTTTTGTTTTATTTTGTCTGTTTCATCGACGCTTATTTAGAGAAAGGCTTTTAATCGTTACGTTTACCTTTCTTTTGTATTACCTTGTTGGATTTTTTGCAGGTGACCAGCTTCGAACTGTTTACCAGTCCGGAGATCAAACTATATATGGAACAATCAAAACAATCCCGATCGTAGATGGTGACTCGTTATCCTTTCGTTTAACAAGTGTTAGCAAAGAAACGTTACAAGTTCATGGATATATTTATACTGAAATGGACCAACACTTTGTTAAGACACTTTCCCCAGGTGACTTGTGCAAAATAAGTGGGACACTTACCGCGCCACTTCCTCCAACCAATTTTGAACAATTTAACTATAAACGTTATTTGCAAGAGCAAGGTATATTTTGGATTTTAAGACCAAGTAGAGACGAAATACAATGTATTGAACCGCAAACCCAAAATTTCTATACACAAATCCAGCGATGGCGTCACAAACAGCTTCAACGGATCGAACGAGAAGTAAGTCCCGAATTTAATGGAATTATGAGTGCATTGCTGTTTGGGGAAAGAGCTTTGGTCGATGGAGATCTGTTAGAGGCGTATCAAAGGCTAGGAGTGATCCATTTACTAGCTGTTTCTGGTCTGCATGTAGGCATGATTGTTGGAGCTGTCTTTTATCTATTTATTCGGATCGGAATAACACGAGAAAGGGCTATGGAAGTCTTGCTATTGTGCTTACCTATTTACATTATCGTTGCTGGTGCCGCGCCATCGGTCGTTCGAGCATCATTAATGGCGATGGTCGTTCTAATTTGTTTGCGTATTCGAACTCGTATTCCTCCCTTGTTAGGAATTGTTGCCGTCTATTTAACCTACCTCCTTATACAACCATATGCCATCTTTCAACTTGGATTTCAATTGTCGTTTCTCGTGTCATTTGGTCTAATTGTATCTGCAGCAACGTTGCAAACTCGCTACACTCACGTAACAGCTCAATTAATAGCTGTTACAGTGATCTCTCAAGTACTTTCCACTCCTATCTTACTAAGACAGATGTATGAATTTTCTTGGCTAAGCATTCCTTTAAATATAATTTATATCCCTTTTATTACGTTGATTGTTCTTCCACTCACGTTTGTTTCTTTTTTTCTTTTTCTTTTTATGCCAGTGATGTACAATTACCCGCTTCTTCTGCTTGAATACTTAGTTCCAAGTGTTCATACACTTTTATTTCATTATGCTCAAATGAATCAAACGTCTTTTGTTGTAGGGAAACCATCATTAGTGCTTGTCTATGGTTTTTATGGAGGAATTATGTATGGATTGAGCAAGTGGGAAGAGGGGATGAAGAATTGGTGGATAAGACCCGTTGTTATTTTAGCTTTCTTATTAGTCATTCAGCTCCTCACTCCTTACTTTGATTCAAGAGCGAAGGTAACGATGATTGATGTTGGACAAGGAGATAGCTTTCTAATTGAACTTCCCTATAGGAGGGCTGTTTACTTAATAGATACTGGTGGAACGATTTCCTTTTTTAATGAAGAATGGAGAGAAAGGAGGCGAGTGTTTGATGTAGGGGCTGATATTGTTGTTCCGGCATTAAAGTCCCGTGGTATTCGTCAAGTCGATCGTCTCATTCTTACTCATGGTCATTTGGATCATATTGGTGGAGCACAGGAGCTAGGACAATCACTACGGATTCAAGAAGTGATTTATAGCAAGGGTCCAGTTGAAGGGGAAAATGAGCGACAGCTTTTACGTGTGTTATCTAAACGTGGTGCAGGCATTCACTTTCTACAGGAAGGAATGAGATGGAAAGAAGGTGCCTCCGAATTTACAGTCTTATCGCCAGTTGGAACTGAGGCTGATTTAAATGCAAGGTCCATTGTTTTGTATGTAATCCTTGAGAAGGTTTCGTTCCTTTTTACCGGGGACTTAGAAGAAGAGGGGGAAAGGAGAATTGTTTCTACGTACCCCAATATAGAAGTTGACGTATTAAAGGCAGGTCATCACGGCAGTCGGACATCGACAACAGAGCCGTTTCTTACACAATTAAAGCCAAAAATTGTTTTAATTTCAGCCGGGCGCAACAACCGCTTTGGCCATCCACATGAAGAAGTGACTAAAAGATTAGAGGAACAAAATATTCCGGTGTGGAGAAGCGATCTAGATGGTGCTGTACAAATTATCATCAAGGAAGGAAAAGTGGATATTAGAAAAGCGATGGATACTATTGAGTAAGGAGAAAAGGGAGAACCATCTAACACTTGGTTCTCCCTAAGGTTGTCAAGTCATCTGTTTACATGCTGCTAAATACATCAACGATTGAAGCGATAATGAATAGAGTAGCAAAGAATCCAAAAGGAATGATAAATCCAACAGCTGAATCGATCGCGTCATTACGTTTACACTGAACTTCTTTTTCAAAATGCATTTGGCACTCCTCCTTATACAAATTCAAGTATACGGGATCAACAAAAAAAATGCTAGAAGAGGTTGTGTCAAAAGGTTGTTTTTCATCCTTTTGACACAACCAAGAGGCAAGGAGCCCGACCGTTAATGGGATTACGTTTATAATAAGCGGTTTAATAGCGAGCAATGAACTCAGTCATTTCCAAACTTTAACTTATCCTAGAACGGTTCATTTTATTCGCGAAAAATAACCCGTATTCAAGAAATTGTTAGAAAAAAATTGTGTGATTGGTTTGTCTGTAAAGAGTTGTCACCTATAGTTTTGCTTTGCATAGGATATTATAAATAGTGCAAGGCGGTCGTGGTTATCGTCATAAATAAGAGGTCCCGGGTTCTTGTTTTATGGCGTTTATCATAAATGGGGGTTTGGCATTTTTGAGCTAGACCCCTTTCTCATTATTCCTTGTCAACTAATGATTCCTTGTCTATCCTAATAGTAGATGTTAGTTCACGTCAATTGGTTGCTATTAGAAAATATAACCATTGGACAAGCAAAGAATCTAATGCATAGTTTTCCCATTTGTCTGGAACATATGCAAGAAAATGAGGAATGGACATGTCATATTTAAAGGTAAAAAAGGAAGTTCAACAAGGCAGGATAAAGCCGGTTTATTTTATGTATGGTACACAAACTTTTTTGATGGAAGACCTTATGTTTCATATAATTAAAAACACTGTCGATTCATTGGATGATCCTAATGTTATTTCATTTAGTTTACAAGAAACCTTACTAGACACCGCCGTTGAAGAGGCTGAAACGTTTCCTTTTTTTGGTGGGAAAAAAGTTGTTATTTTGAAAGATTTTTCTCTCGTTACGGCTCTAAAACAAGAAACGAAATTAGAACATGATGTTAGTAGACTACAACAATACATAAAACAACCTTCACCTGAGGCTATTTTCATTATTCAAGCACCATATGAAAAATTAGATGAACGGAAAAAAATAACTAAAGAATTAAAACAGTCATCTACTCTAGTTGAATGTTTCCCCTTTGATGATAAAATGTTATTTCTTTGGCTGGATGACCAAGCCAAAACAAATGGTTTTCATTTCTCAAATGAAGGAAAGGAGCAATTACTAGCTCGAACAGGTCCCAAGCTTTTAATGCTAGCATCAGAAATGGAAAAGCTGGCACTTTATGTGGGCGAAAATGGCGTTGTAGATGCAGAGATTGTTGACTTATTAGTGGCGCGTTCTCTCGAACAGGATGTATTTGCTTTGATAGAATTTGCGGTCAAGCAACGATTAGATAAAGCATTAATCATTTATCATGACCTATTAAAACAAAAAGAAGAACCATTAAAGCTTCTTGCGTTAATAGCAAGACAATTGCGTATTTACTATCAGGTAAAAGAAATGACAAGAAGGTCATATTCGCAAAAGCAAATGGCATCACAATTAAAGCTTCATCCTTATGTAGTGAAGTTGGCAAGTCAACAAGTAGATAAATTTCAAGGTAAACAATTACTAAAATTACTTGAGGCTGCAACAGATACGGACTATGCAATTAAAACAGGGAAAATGGATAAAGTTCTTGCTGTTGAATTGTTATTAATGAAATTAGCAAGTGTTCATTCAAAATAATTAAGGAGCGAGCGTCTTCAAAGCAGAAGCCAATCTGCTACTGCGACAATAAAAAAAACACACGACTTGGGATCGTGTGTTTTTCTCTTATTATGCAGAAAGACCGTTAAGCTTTTTCGCTAGACGAGACTTTTGACGAGATGCTGCATTTTTATGAATAAGACCTTTGTTTGCTGCTTTATCAAGCTTTTTAGTCGCTTCAGTGAAAGCTGCTTTCGCTACTTCAACATCGCCAGCCTCAACTTTAGTTTCAAAGTTCTTGATTGCAGTACGTAGAGCAGACTTAACAGAGATGTTTTGTGCACGACGCTTGTCAGCTGTTTTTACACGCTTAATTGCAGATTTAATATTTGGCATATCATTCACCTCCTAATAAATGTTGTACAGGTTTGATCCCAGTCCATCTATTTATGAACGGTTTCGCTTCTTGTTTTAAGGTACGGTGACACGTTTCGCATCATTCATACAACAAATTGCATTTTACCAAAAACAACACATAATTGCAATAGAAGAATGAAAACAGGTAGTGGCGGAAACACTACAATTACGAGAGATTCTATAGTAGGAGTGTGATTAATATGACTGAAGAATTGAATCTTGACCAATACCAAATACGTACTGATTTAGCGGTTGAAGCTCATCAAATGGTCCTTGAGCATGAAGAAAAAGCAGCAAAAGGACCAACTCCAAAAGAGGTGAGCGGGGTACAGATAAATGAAGAGATCATTGATGATGTTACGATAACTCATGTCAAAATTGATGAAGTAGGTGCAAAGCGTTTAGGGAAGAAAGCAGGAAATTATTTAACCTTTGAAGCACAGGGCATTAGAAAAAAAGATACGGAACTTCAAGAGAATTTAGAACGTGTCTTTGCCAATGAATTTTCTAAGTTTATGAAAAATATTGGAATAAAAGAAACGGACACATGTCTCGTTGTTGGACTTGGGAACTGGAATGTCACTCCTGATGCCTTAGGTCCTATTGCTGTCGAGAATTTGCTCATTACAAGTCATTTGTTTAAATTAGCTCCAGAGCAAGTTCAAGATGGGTTTCGCCCTGTCAGTGCTGTGACTCCTGGTGTCATGGGGTTAACAGGGATTGAAACGAGTGATGTTATTTATGGGATTATCGAAAAGACAAAACCGGATTTTGTTATTGCAATTGATGCGCTTGCTTCTCGTTCCATTGAACGAGTGAATTCAACGATTCAAATTTCAGATACCGGTATTCATCCAGGCAGTGGAGTGGGCAACAAGAGGAAAGAATTAAGCAAAGAGGCTCTTGGAATCCCTGTTATAGCGGTAGGAATTCCAACCGTTGTTGATGCCGTCTCGATTACAAGCGATACAATTGACTACGTGTTGAAGCATTTCGGACGTGAAATGAAAGAAGGAAAAGCACCTTCTCGCTCACTTGCACCTGCAGGTATGACATTCGGTGAAACGAGAAAGCTAACAGATAAAGATTTGCCGGATGAAGCGAAGAGAGAAACCATTATGGGGATGGTTGGGAATTTACCAGATAATGAAAAGCGTCAGCTAATTCGAGAGGTTTTAGCACCACTAGGACATAATTTAATGGTAACCCCAAAGGAAGTTGACGTTTTTATCGATGATATGGCAAATGTTATAGCTGCCGGATTAAATGCAGCGTTACATCAAAGAATTAATCAAGAAAACGTTGGCGGATATACTCACTAAAGCGTTTGAACATTTGAACATATGTAGGTTCGGGTTCAGATTAGTACACAGTTTAATTAATGCTTTCCCTAAAAATGTCCTTCATGCCTTTATGAAGGACATTTTTCTTGTGTTCTACCAAGTAATGTCCTTCATAGCTTTTTGAAGACCACCTTTCTTGATGCCTTACTACGTCTTGTCCTTCTCAGCCTTGATTGGATAGTACAAAATTGTATTGTCATAACCATTTCACAATATAAATCACTACTAATATTTTATGTTTGCACCTGTGAAGTGAACCTGTAAGTATTTGATAATAGGGTTTCTTTTTTGTTCTATTCATCCTTTTCAAATCATAATAGTGGATTAGAAGCTCCTTTACATTACAGCATTGGATAAATTTACGATGTACAAGCTTCCCACACGAGGAGAAGGGATGAGAGCATGAAAAGAAACCAGTTTCGTGGCTTTACGGTTTCGATCAATCGGACGAGCTTAAAAAAACTAATTGTGATGACGATTATAGGAATGATGGCGTTGTTTATTTTTACTGGAATGCTAACTTCATTTGAACCAGGTTATGGACTAGCTTCGAATCAAGTTCATGAATGGGCAAATGGAATAAAGGGTGAAGATTTTCTTCATGTGATGGGAATGGAAAATAAATTATTTACACAAGCATTACCGGAAGGCAGTGAGCCTCCTAGTCTTTCGAATTTAGCATTTCAGGTAGCGACGAGTATTAACCCTGATGACCCGAGGAG
Source organism: Halalkalibacter kiskunsagensis (assembly GCF_037027555.1). Classification (NCBI taxonomy): domain Bacteria; kingdom Bacillati; phylum Bacillota; class Bacilli; order Caryophanales; family Bacillaceae; genus Halalkalibacter; species Halalkalibacter kiskunsagensis. Next base: position 13,630 of record NZ_JAXBLX010000022.1, read on the forward strand.
TTTACTCGGAAGAGAGTTGCCTGGTTTTGCTCTTTATGATGGACAAATCATCGTTGCAGGAGATGGAATGGACTATACGACTCTACCGGTTGAATCAGCACCGCCAATGGACGTGATTATGGCAGAACGTGAAGCAACAAAGGAGAGTTTAGCTAAGTTAGAGGAAATGGAGAAAGAAGCAAAACAATCTCAAGGAACAACAGATGGGCGAAAAGTTGTTCATATTATTCATTCACATAATACTGAATCCTTCTTGCCAGAACTGGAAACGAATGTACCGAATGAAGCATTTCATAGACAAATTAATATAACATTGGTTGGTGAGAAACTAGCACAAGAGTTGGAAAAACGCGGGATAGGAGTAGAAGTGGAAGAGCGAGACGTTCAAGCTAATTTGGTTGAGAGAGGTTGGCAGTATAACCAATCATATGACGCTTCTCGCGCATTTGTAAAAGAAGCTATGGAAAATAATAGCGACCTTGAATTTTTCTTTGATTTGCACAGAGATACAATTCCAAGGGAGAAGACAACTGTAACAATTAATGGTGAAGAATATGCACGTACGGTATTTGTTGTTGGTGGTAACTATGAGAATTATGAACATAACATGCAATTAGCAAAGGAGCTACATGCTTTGCTTGAGAAACATTACCCGGGGTTAAGTCGAGGTGTCATCTTTAAAGATGGTCGTCTAACAAATGGGAAATTTAATCAAGATTTATCGAAGAATTCGGTATTGATTGAAATGGGTGGAATTTACAATACGTTAGAAGAAACAAATAGATCTGCCGAAGTGATGGCAGAAGTATTTTCAGAATACTATTTCGAAACTAGAACCGAGTAAAAAGAGGGGAATTCACATGAAAAAACTGGTTGTGAGAATATCTGTGATTGGCTTACTTTTATTACTAGGTGCATTATTTGGAGTTCAACAAATGAATGAGCAGCTTGGAATCTCACAACCAGAACCACTTGTTGTTTTGTCTCAGCAAAAAGAAAAGCAGATTCAGTCAAACAAAGGAAATGCACTTGTACAGAAACAACAAAATGAGCTAGTACAGAAAAAGCAAACAGTTGAAGAAGTGGGAAGGTTTAACTTTTTTTCTGACATGGGGAATGCGATAGCCGACGGGATGAACTATGGAAGCCGTGCGGTTTTATCACAAATAATGTCTTTTGTTGATAATGTTTTAAATGGGGAAAAAACAAACGCAGAATGATCATCCTGCGTTTGTGTTTTTTTTTTTTGAAAAATGGGGAGGTCGTTAGTTTGTTTGAAGAACAGTTGTTGCTTGGCTGTTAAACGATTGGTATAATCAAAAATAGTGTACTTGTACGAGAATGTAGGAGTGATCATGTTATGAATAAAGAAAAAAGGTTAGCACGTCAGGCGAAGATTCGTAATTTTTCAATCATCGCTCACATTGACCACGGGAAGTCGACACTTGCGGACCGTATTTTAGAAAGAACAGGTGCGTTAACAGACCGTGAAATGAAAGAACAAACACTTGATGCAATGGATTTAGAGCGTGAACGTGGGATAACGATTAAATTAAATGCTGTTCAGCTTACTTATAAAGCAAAGGATGGCGAAGAATATATATTTCATTTGATTGATACACCAGGACACGTCGATTTTACTTATGAAGTGTCAAGAAGTTTAGCTGCATGTGAAGGTGCTTTATTAATTGTAGATGCAGCCCAAGGGATTGAAGCACAAACACTTGCTAATGTGTATTTAGCACTTGATAACGATCTAGAAATCTTGCCTGTCATTAATAAGATTGATTTACCGAGTGCAGAACCAGATCGTGTGAAGCAAGAGGTGGAAGATGTTATTGGACTCGACACTTCTGATGCTGTCCTTGCATCAGCAAAAAATGGAATTGGAATTGAAGATATTCTAGAACAAGTAGTTGAGAAAGTTCCTGCACCGACGGGTGATCCTGAAGCACCACTAAAGGCACTTATCTTTGATTCGCTTTACGATTCTTATCGTGGAGTTGTTGCCTATATTCGGATTGTTGAAGGAACAGTTAAGCCCGGTCAAAAAATTAAAATGATGGCAACAGGAAAAGAATTTGAAGTAAATGAAATTGGGGTCTTTACGCCAAAAGTAGAGAAACGTGACGAGTTAACAGTTGGTGATGTTGGCTTCTTATCAGCTGCCATTAAAAATGTTGGAGATACTCGTGTAGGTGATACGATTACAAATGCAACCAATCCTGCAACTGAAGCATTGCCTGGTTACCGTCGTATGAATCCAATGGTTTATTGTGGGTTGTATCCAATTGATACGAATGAGTATAACGATTTACGAGAAGCATTGGAACGTCTTGAATTAAATGATGCTTCCTTACAATATGAACCAGAGACATCGCAAGCATTAGGGTTTGGTTTCCGTTGCGGGTTCTTAGGACTTCTCCATATGGAAATTATCCAAGAGCGAATTGAGCGTGAATTTGGCATAACGTTAATCACAACGGCTCCAAGTGTTATTTACCGAGTGATGACAACAAGTGGAGAAGAAGTGCGAATCGATAACCCATCAAACATGCCAGATGCACAAAAAATTGATGATGTTGAAGAACCGTATGTAAAGGCAAAAGTAATGGTGCCAAACGATTACGTTGGCTCAGTTATGGAGCTTTGCCAAAAGAAGCGTGGTATTTTTATTGATATGCAATATCTTGATGCGAACCGTGTTCAAATCGTTTATGAAATTCCGTTATCTGAAATTGTGTATGATTTCTTTGATCAATTAAAATCAAATACGAAGGGATATGCATCGTTTGATTATGAATTAATTGGTTATAAGTCATCTAAGCTTGTGAAAATGGATATCCTTCTTAATGGTGAAACAGTTGATGCATTATCTGTGATCGTTCACCGTGATTTTGCTTATGAACGTGGAAAGGTCATTGTTGAGAAATTAAAAGAGTTAATCCCTCGTCAGCAATTCGAAGTTCCAGTGCAAGCGAGCATTGGTCAAAAAGTGATTGCTCGTTCAACAATTAAAGCGATGCGTAAAAATGTCCTTGCGAAATGTTATGGAGGGGACATCTCTCGTAAGCGTAAGCTTCTTGAGAAGCAAAAAGAAGGTAAAAAACGAATGAAATCAGTCGGGAACGTAGAAGTGCCACAAGAAGCGTTTATGGCTGTACTTCGTATGGATGACTAACAGTTACGTAAACCGCAGGGGCTATCCTGCGGTTTTACAGTTTTAGAGGCTGTTTTAAATAGTTCTTGACAGGATGGAGGGAAGAAGATGGCTACAGCAGCGTATATCCATATTCCTTTTTGTGAACATATATGCCATTATTGTGACTTTAATAAAGTGTTTTTAAAAAACCAGCCAGTCGATGACTATATTCATTCACTTTTACTAGAGATGAAAAGGACAATGGGAGATCATCCAACTACTGGATTGAAGACAGTTTACATTGGTGGGGGAACTCCAACGGCGCTATCTGCAAAGCAGCTTGATGTTTTATTAAAAGGAATGCAAGAAGTGCTTCCAATAAAACACATAGAAGAATACACAATTGAGGTCAATCCAGACAGCATTGAAGAAAACAAACTTGATGTTCTTAAAAAGTACGGAATCAACCGATTAAGTATGGGAGTTCAAACGTTTAACGAGCAGCTATTAAAAGGAATAGGTCGAACACATACTAGATCAAGTGTAGAAGATGCAATTGCACGAAGTAGGGCAGCTGGATTTTCAAATATTTCTCTTGATTTAATGTTTGGTTTACCAAATCAATTGCCAATTCATTTCACCGAAACGATAAATGAAGCAATAGCATTAAGTGTTGAGCATATATCAGCCTATTCATTAAAGGTTGAGGAAAAGACGGTGTTTTTTAATCGGAAGCGTCAAGGGAAGCTTACATTGCCACCAGAAGAAGATGAAGTCATGATGTACCAAGATCTTTTAAATCGAACGAAAGATGCTGGATTATTACAGTATGAAATTAGCAATTTTGCGAAAAATGGTTTCGAGAGTAAGCATAATCTCGTTTATTGGAACAATGAAGAATATTATGGATTTGGGGCGGGAGCACACGGATATGTTAATGGAATCCGTTACCAGAACCACGGTCCGATTCCGAAATATTTGAAGGCAATTGAGCAAGGGAGTGCACCGACTCTTCACACACATGAAGTTAGTCCTGTTGAACGGATCGAAGAAGCTATGTTTATGGGGTTACGTAAACGTGAAGGCGTTCCTTTTGATGTGTTTGAAAAGTTATATGGGCGTTCGCTTTTGGAGTGCTTTGGTGAACAAATAGAATTACTTCAAGAGCGCGGTCTAGTAAAAGTAAATTCAGATAGCATAAAGTTAACAGAAGAAGGTTTATTACTAGGGAATGAAGTGTTTGAACAATTTATAGCCGTATTAAGTGAGGAATAGTAGATAGGTTGTTCAAAAAGAGGAGGGGGCTTTTTTTGAACAGCTTAGGCAGTGTGCTATATATTGCTCTTTCTTTTTGCGGTGCTTTATAATATTTATTATTTAATTATTGATAGAGGAGAGAATCGTGTAAAGCAATGTTTTTCCTGTGGAGGTTCAGTGTGTAATCTCGTTTTCCTTAATAAAATATGGTTTAAATGATTGACAAAACCGAACCTATTTGGTAATTTAGCATTAGATTTAGCACTCGAATGCAGTGAGTGCTAACAGAGGTGATGAGGGGATGTTAACAGATAGGCAATTGTTGATTCTGCATGCTATTGTTGATGATTATATCCGTTCTGCGGAACCTGTTGGCTCACGAAGCATCTCCAAAAGAGATGATATTACGTTTAGCCCTGCAACAATTCGTAATGATATGGCAGATCTAGAAGAATTGGGATTTTTAGAGAAGCCACATAGTTCGGCTGGACGAATCCCGTCACAAAAGGGATATCGATACTATGTGGATAATCTTCTCATGCCGCATCATTTAACGGCTGCTGAAGAATTAGACATTCGGTCTATATTCAATGATCGAATTCGAGAAGTAGAAGAAGTAATCCAACACTCTGCTCGAGTATTATCAAATATGACAAGTTATATTTCACTTGTTCTTGGTCCTGAGATGTTTGAAGCAACGTTACGCAACATTCAAATTATTCCACTTAGTAAAGGGTCTGCAATTTTAATTCTTGTTACGGACACAGGATATGTTGAAAATCAAACGATCGTTGTTCCAGATTCTATTGAACCAGCTGATCTAGAACGGACAGTTAATATTCTCAACGACCGGTTAATGGGAGTTCCTCTTTATAAGCTCAGACAAAAATTACACACTGAGGTTAAAAGTGTACTTCGTACTCATATGCAAGACTATGAGCACATTTTACAAATGCTTGACCCATCCTTAGATATAGAGAAGGCTGAAAAAGTATTTTATAGTGGCAAAACAAACATTTTGTCACAACCAGAGTTTAGAGATGTTGATAAAGTTCGTATGCTCCTTAATATGTTAGAAGAAGATAAGACGATGCATCAGATTCTTCGTTCTCCCCAAAATGGAATTCAAGTAAAAATTGGTCAAGAGAACAATTTGGAAGCCTTTGACACCTGTAGCTTAATTACGGCTTCTTACTCGATTGGTGGAAAACATATGGGGACGATAGGAATACTTGGACCCACAAGGATGGAATATCAGAGAGTCATTGGGGTAGTCGATATGTTATCTAAAGATTTAACAAAGCTATTAACAAACTTGTATCAACAAGGGTAAAAGTGGTAATATTGACAATTAGTTGTGAAGAACACTTCAATAACTTTTTGTCATACTACATAGATTATAGTTGACTTTACTAGGAGGTGAACGAGTTGACAGAAAAAGATACGCAAACAATGGAAGAAAAAGCGGTTGCATCAGAGGAAACAGATACAAATGAAGAAGCTGAAGGAACGGAGCAAGAAGTTGAGTTGAATGAAGAAGACGCACATCTTGCTGAAATTACTGAACTAAATAACCGTCTCCTTAGAGTTCAAGCTGATTATGATAATTTCCGACGCCGATCTCGTGAAGAAAAAGAAGCGGCTGCGAAATATAGAGCTCAAAATGTGATTGAAGCGTTGCTCCCAGTCATTGATAACTTTGAGCGTGCATTACTTGTAAAGCCTGAAGCCGAGGAGGCCAAATCCCTGCTTCAAGGAATGGAAATGGTGTATCGCCAGTTCCAAGATACATTGAAAAATGAAGGTGTAGAAGTTATTGAGACAGTCGGTCATACATTTGATCCACATTTACATCAAGCGGTTATGCAGGTTGAGGAAGATGGATTTGAGTCAAATCAAATCGTAGAAGAATTGCAAAAAGGGTATAAACTAAAGGAACGCGTACTTAGACCTTCAATGGTTAAAGTCAATGCGTAATCCTTTACATATAGAAAAAGAATTGACAATGTTGAATTGGAGGAATAATTCATGAGTAAAATCATTGGTATTGATTTAGGTACAACAAACTCTTGTGTTGCTGTTATGGAAGGCGGGGAAGCTACAGTTATCCCGAATCCAGAGGGCAATCGTACAACACCATCTGTTGTCGCATTTAAAGACGGTGAACGTCTTGTTGGGGAAGTAGCAAAGCGTCAAGCAATTACAAACCCTAATACGGTTATGTCTATTAAGCGTCATATGGGGACAGATTACAAAGAAACAGTCGATGGAAAAGACTACACGCCTCAAGAAATTTCTGCAATTATTCTTCAGAAATTAAAGTCTGATGCAGAAGCATACCTTGGTGAAACGGTAACAAAGGCTGTTATTACAGTTCCAGCATATTTCAACGATTCACAACGTCAAGCAACAAAAGACGCTGGAAAGATTGCTGGTCTTGAAGTAGAGCGTATTGTTAACGAGCCGACGGCTGCTGCCCTTGCATATGGTCTTGAAAAAGAAGAAGATCAAACTATTCTTGTATATGACCTTGGTGGTGGTACGTTTGACGTATCAATCCTTGAACTTGGCGATGGTTTCTTTGAAGTAAAAGCAACTTCAGGTGACAACAAACTTGGTGGGGATGACTTTGACCAAGTCATCATTGATCATCTTGTCGAGCAATTCAAAAAAGACAACGGCATTGATTTATCTCAAGATAAAATGGCGATGCAACGTTTGAAAGATGCTGCTGAAAAAGCGAAGAAGGATCTTTCGGGTGTAACACAAACACAAATCTCTCTTCCTTTCATCACTGCTGATGCAACTGGTCCAAAGCATTTAGAACTTAGCTTAAGCCGTGCGAAATTCGAAGAGCTTTCTGCAGATTTAGTAGAGCGTACACTTGCTCCAACTCGTCGTGCTCTTTCTGATTCTGGTTTAACTGCAAGTGAAATTGATAAAGTTGTACTTGTTGGTGGATCAACTCGTATTCCAGCTGTTCAAGCTGAAATTAAGAAATTAACTGGGAAAGATCCACATAAAGGTGTAAATCCAGATGAAGTAGTTGCTCTTGGTGCAGCTGTTCAAGCAGGTGTTCTTACTGGTGACGTTAAAGATGTTGTCCTTCTTGACGTAACACCATTATCACTTGGTATTGAAACAATGGGCGGAGTATTTACGAAATTAATTGAACGTAATACAACAATCCCAACGTCTAAATCACAAACATTCTCAACTGCTGCAGATAATCAACCATCTGTTGACATTCATGTGCTACAAGGTGAGCGTGAAATGGCTGCTTATAATAAAACGCTCGGTCGTTTCCAATTAACAGATATTCCACCAGCACCACGTGGTGTTCCGCAAATTGAAGTAACATTTGATCTTGATGCGAACGGTATCGTAAATGTTAAAGCAAAAGATCTTGGAACAAATAAAGAGCAATCAATTACGATTACTTCATCTTCAGGTTTATCGGATGAAGAAATCGAAAAAATGGTGAAAGACGCTGAAGCGAATGCGGAAGAAGATAAGAAGCGTCGTGAGGAAGTTGAGCTTCGTAATGAAGCAGACCAGCTTGTATTCACTACTGAAAAAACGCTTAAAGACCTAGGCGATAATGTTGAGCAAGAAGAAAAGGATAAAGCTGAAGCTGCGAAAGATAAGTTAAAGCAAGCAATTGAATCAGATAATATTGACGAAATTCGCACAGCTAAAGACGAGCTTCAAGAAATCGTCATGGCCCTATCAACTAAGATGTATGAGCAAGCAGCTCAAGCTGCACAAGCACAAGGTGCTGAAGGTGCACAAGCAGGCGCTGAGAATGCAGACGATAATGTAGTTGATGCGGACTATGAAGAAGTAAAAGAAGAAGAGAAAAAATAATAGTTCGATCATCTAGTATCGGGCAAATCAATGAGTATTAAAAGATTCTTGTTGATTGATTAATGTAGAAAAGTCAAAGTCAGAGTAGATGACTTTGGCTTTTTCTACGAATGTACCAAAAAGTGTTAACGGTTCTTCTGTCCTATATCTTGCAGATATTGATAAGATGATGATAAGATGAACGTTATGGAATAGAGTCGGGAGTGGATGACATGAGTAAAAGAGATTACTATGAAGTCCTTGGTGTCAATCAAAATGCTTCAGTTGACGAAGTGAAAAAAGCGTACCGAAAATTGGCGCGCAAATATCACCCAGATGTCAATAAAGAAGCTGACGCTACGGAAAAATTTAAAGAAGTAAAAGATGCCTATGATACACTAAGTGACCCTCAAAAGAAAGCCCATTATGACCAATTTGGACATACTGATCCAAATCAAGGATTCGGTGGTGGAGCTGGAGACTTTGGTGGAGGGTTTGGTGATATATTTGACATGTTCTTCGGTGGGGGCGGTGGACGTCGTAACCCGAATGCCCCACGTCAAGGTGCAGACCTTCAATATACAATGACGCTTGATTTTAAAGAAGCCGTGTTTGGAAAAGATACAGAAATTGAAATTCCACGTGAAGAGACGTGTCAAACGTGTACGGGTTCTGGAGCAAAACCGGGTACCAAGCCAGAAACATGTTCACATTGTGGTGGTTCTGGACAGTTAAATGTTGAGCAGAACACACCTTTTGGCCGAGTAGTGAATCGCAGAGTTTGTCACCATTGTGAAGGTACAGGTAAATTTATTAAAAACAAATGTACCACGTGTGGTGGAAAAGGAAAAGTACGTAAACGTAAGAAGATCAGCGTAAAGGTTCCAGCTGGTATAGATCATGGACAACAACTTCGTGTATCTGGTCAAGGGGAAGCTGGAGTAAACGGAGGCCCTGCGGGTGATTTATATGTGGTCTTTAATGTGAAACCACACGAATTCTTTGAACGTGACGGAGATGATATTTACTGTGAAATGCCACTGACGTTTGCGCAAGTAGCACTTGGTGACGAGATTGAAGTACCAACCCTAAATGGAAAAGTAAAGCTAAAAATTCCTGCAGGTACGCAAACCGGTACAAATTTCCGTCTTCGTGGCAAGGGAGTACCTAATGTTCATGGACGTGGTCAAGGAGATCAGCATGTGAAAGTTCGTGTTGTAACTCCAAAGAATTTAACGGAGAAAGAAAGAGATATGATCCGTGAATTTGCCCAAATGTCTGGTGGGCAGCCTGATGAACAAAGTGATGGATTTTTTGCTAAAGTAAGAAGGGCTTTCAAAGGATAATAATTTTAAAAAAGTGGAGTTGGTAGATATGATGAAATGGTCGGAGTTTAGTATTCATACGACAGAGGAAGCGGTGGAGCCAGTCTGTAATATTTTGCACGAGGCTGGTGCAAGTGGTGTCGTAATCGAAGATCCCATGGACCTTGTCCGTGAGTGGGGCGATCGTTTCGGTGAGATCTACCAACTCTCTCCTGATGATTATCCGGAAGAAGGAGTTATTATAAAAGCATATTTCCCTGTAAATAGCTTTCTAGCAGAGACCATTGATGAAATCAAAGAGTCCATCAATGGCTTACTTATGTATGATATTGATCTTGGGAATAACAAGGTACAAATTGCTGAGGTTCATGAAGAAGAGTGGGCAACAGCTTGGAAAAAATATTATAAGCCTGTAAAGGTATCGAGCTCAATAACGATTACGCCTACGTGGGAGGAGTATGAACCGACGGAGGACGAGACGATTATTGAACTTGACCCTGGTATGGCTTTTGGAACAGGAACTCATCCAACAACGGTTCTTTGTATTCAGGCTTTGGACAAGGTGATTCAAGGCGGAGAGAAGATTGTTGATGTGGGTACTGGCTCAGGGGTGTTAAGTATCGCTGCGGCAAAGTTAGGGGCGAAAAGCACTCTAGCGCTTGACTTGGATTATGTCGCTGTTGAAAGTGCCACGCAAAATGTGTTGCTAAATCGTGTAGAAGATGTCGTATCGGTGAAACAGAATAATTTACTTGAAGATATAGAAGGGCCATATGATATTGTGGTCGCGAACATTCTAGCAGAAGTTATTGTTCGGTTTGTTCAAGATGCGGCAGCGGTTCTTAAACCAAATGGAACGTATATTACATCAGGGATTATTAAGCGGAAGAAGCAAGAAGTAAAAGATGCGTTAGTCGCAGGTGGATTTATTATAGATGAAATTGTTGAAATGGATGACTGGGTAGCTATTATTGCAAAAAAGGCTAGTTAAAAAAGCTGGAAATCGAGGGCACTGAAAAAGTCCATCGAGGAAGTGGCAATGGCTCCGCACGTTGCGCGCCTGCGGATTGAGAAACCCACTCATAGCGGGCTTTAAGGTGTGAGACACTTCTCACACCAATGGCAACGGCTACGCTCATTGCTTAAAGGCCACTTTTTTTCAACTAATCAATGTAATACAGCTAGTGTAGCTATTTTAACACAGGCGTGGACTGTCCCTTTTTCCTAAACAAAACCATAGTGAGGACGATGATGATGCAACGGTACTTTGTTGCGAAAGAGCAAATGACAGAGCAGCAAGTTCAAATTATAGGTGATGACGTCAAGCACATCCTTAGAGTGATGAGAATGGATGTTGGTGATGAAATTATTTGTAGTGATAATGACTCGCGGACAGTTAGATGCTGCATATCAAGTAAGGCAGATAACGAAATTATTGCTGATATTTTAGAAAAGTTACGTCCAGATACAGAGTTACCTGTTCAAGTGACGATTGCACAAGGACTTCCTAAAGGAGACAAGCTTGAGCTTATTGTTCAAAAGGGAACGGAGCTAGGTGCTTCGGGTTTTCTTCCTTATGTTGCTGTACGTTCTATCGTTAAATGGGATCAAAAGAAAGCAAGTAAGAAGCTTGAGCGATTAGGTAAAATTGCAAAAGAAGCAGCTGAACAGTCTTATAGAGAACGGATTCCAGTTATTCATAACATATGCTCTCTTGCTCAACTAAAAAAAGAGCTTTCCTCATATGATACAGTTATTTTGGCGTATGAGGAGACAGCAAAAAGTCGCGAACAAGCGCAATTGGGAAAAGCGTTAACGGCTCTTTCTTCTGGCGGATCGATTTTAATTATTATTGGACCTGAGGGCGGGATAACAGAAGATGAGTTTAAGCAATTGACTGAAGCAGGTGCAATTGCCTGTGGATTTGGTCCGCGGATTTTACGTACGGAAACAGCATCGCTTTATGCGCTCAGTGCGATTTCGTACCATTTCGAATTAATGAGGTGAAGGTAATGCCTACTGTTGCGTTTCATACATTAGGTTGTAAAGTAAATCATTATGAAACAGAAGCGATTTGGCAACTGTTTCAAAAAGAAGGCTATGAAAAAGTAGAGTTTGAAGCAACATCAGATGTTTATGTGATAAATACCTGTACAGTAACCAATACAGGAGATAAAAAGAGTCGGCAAGTGATTCGCCGTGCAATTCGGAAAAATCCTGATGCTGTTATTTGTGTAACGGGTTGTTACGCGCAAACGTCCCCAGCAGAAATTATGGCCATTCCTGGGGTAGACATCGTTGTCGGTACACAAGATCGTGTGAAAATGCTTGAGTATATAGAAGATTTTAAGCGAGAACGTGAACCGATTAATGGAGTCGGTAATATTATGAAGTCACGTGTTTATGAGGAGCTTGATGTGCCGGCTTTCACAGATCGTACACGTGCTTCTTTAAAAATTCAAGAAGGCTGTAATAACTTCTGTACATTTTGTATCATCCCTTGGGCACGTGGTCTAATGCGTTCACGTGACCCGCAAGAAGTGATCAAGCAGGCGACACAACTTGTCGAGGCTGGATACAAAGAAATTGTTTTAACAGGAATTCATACAGGTGGCTATGGAGAAGACTTAAAAGATTACAGTCTTGCTCGCTTACTTGAAGACCTGGAACAAGTAGAAGGGTTGAAACGTATTCGGATTTCTTCGATTGAGGCTAGTCAGCTTACAGATGAAGTGATCAATGTGATTGACCGATCAACAAAAGTTGTACGTCATCTGCACATTCCGCTTCAGTCTGGTTCAAACCCGGTTTTAAAACGGATGCGCCGTAAATATACAATGGAGTTCTTTGGAGAACGTCTAGATCGTTTAAAGGAAGTTCTACCTGGATTAGCTGTTACTTCAGATGTAATTGTTGGATTTCCTGGAGAGACAGAAGAAGAATTTCAAGAGACTTATGATTTTATTTTGAAGCATAAATTTAGTGAACTTCATGTTTTTCCATATTCAAAACGCACGGGAACACCAGCAGCCAGAATGGAAGATCAAGTTGATGAAGAAGTGAAAAGTGAACGAGTTCATCGTTTAATTGAACTTTCGAATCAACTCGCAAAGGAATATGCTTCAAACTTTGAAGGTGAAGTTCTTGAAGTAATTCCAGAAGAACGTGATAAAGATGATAAGGGTAGTAGGTTGTTCATTGGCTATACCGATAATTATTTAAAAGTAAAAGTTCCTGCTACAGAAGAGATGATTGGAAAGCTTGTTAAAGTGAAAATTACCAAAGCTGGTTATCCTTTTAATCAAGGGGAATTTGTTCGCGTTATAGAGGATACCCATGCAAAACAAGTTGTAAATGGATAAGGAAAGAGGCTGTCTCTAAAGGGTCAGCCTCTTTCTCTCTAATGGATATGTTTTTGATTTGTAGTAAGACCAAGCCATAAATGATATGATTGGACAAACAACAAGATAAGACTAACCCACTAGGGGGGCCGAAAAAGGCTGAGATTAAAGCATCATCGCTTTAGACCCTTTGAACCTGAACTATGTCAAAGTAGCGTAGGGAAGTGGACATCATAAAATAAGCTATTGTTATTTTATAGTTAAGAATGATGACTGCTTTCGAAATTCGAAGCGGTTTTTTTTATTGTATTTTAGAATTGGAGTGTTTATAGTGTTACAGAATTATGAGGCAATAAAACAAGAGGTTATTAATTTTATTAAGCAACCTACGTCAAGTGATGAAGAATTTAATGCAATCGCATTAAAGGTGTTTCAATTTCAATATGAACATAATCAACCATTACGAAAGTTTTGCAGGAAGCGTCGTGTGTCACCGAGAACAGTGAAACATTACACTGATATTCCTCCTGTTCCTATTGATGCGTTTAAACTCACGACGTTATCTAGCCATCCGATTGATGAAACAAAAGCGCTATTTATGACAAGTGGAACAACAAATCCAGAAAAACGCGGAAAAAATTATCACCGTGATTTAGAGACGTATGACTTTTCAATGAAAACATTTTTTAAAGAATCTATCATACCAGATGTAGAAACAATGAAAATGTTTGTGCTCTTCCCGACAGAAGGAGTGATGCCTAATTCTTCTCTAGCGCATTACTTACATATAGCTAAAGAAACGTTTGGATCAGAGGATAGTTTCTATGCTTTTAGTAAAGATGAGTTTCAAGTAGAAAGACTGATTGAGGCACTACAAACTGTAGAAGAGAATGAAGAACCAGTATTAGTAATAGGAGCAACCTTTTCTTTTATCCACTTACTAGATGAATGTAGCAGAAGGAGAATCAATTTTACTTTGCCCCCCAAAAGTCGTCTAATGGATACAGGTGGGGCAAAGGGCCGTTCTAGAGAGATGACTCCAACAGAATTTAAGCAAAAAATGAGCAAGTTGTTTTCTTTGCCATTAGAGATGTGTCTCAATATGTACGGAATGACAGAGCTTAGTTCACAAATGTATGACGTAAACTTTCTTCAGAATGAGATTGATCTCCTAAACCCAATCAAAAAATCGCCGCATTGGGTAAGGACATTTGTGATTGATATTGAACAAATGCAAGAGAAGCCACTAGGGGAAAAAGGAATTATCGTTCATTATGACCTTGCTAATCTTAATTCTGTCATGGCAATTTTAACAGAAGATATGGGAATCAAAACAAAAGACGGGTTTTATTTGTTAGGTAGGGCTGAAGGTGCAGAGGCAAAAGGGTGCTCGTTAGCCGTTGAACAGTTTTTATCAGCTGCAAAGAAAACAGGGGGAGATGTTGTATGACGACACGCTTTTCTTGTTTTCATGTGCCGACGTCATGCAAGCAGTTGCTTAAAGAAGCGTCCTATAAGGTATTGACGTTTGAAAATCATAGTGAATCGGTCGAATTACACATGCCTGAATTGACACCAGACCTTTTGGAGAAAATTGCAGAAACACTAAAAAAACAACAATTAGAATACGTGCAAACACTAAAAACGAATGAGATTATTGATATTTTTGATAAGGCTGTTCAAAAGTGGTTACATCCGGATTATGAGTTACGAAAGCTAGCAGAGCAGTTATTACCAATTATTACAGGCTATGATCGTGAAATGATTCGCTTATTTATTAGTCGTTACCTTAGACAATTTCGGAAAGAAAAATTGCAGCGCATGATTGATGAAGACTTTGCTAACCCGCTTATTTTAGATGAATTCCGTCCGCGCAAATCAGGAGGAGTGCACCGAGCATACGGCCCTAGGCTCATTACTCATATTTTCTCAGGCAATGTTCCAGCCTTGCCACTTTGGAGCTTGGCTGCCGGCATGTTACTTAAGTCAGCAACAATCGGAAAAGTGTCATCTTCGGAACCGTTATTTCCAGTGCTGTTCGCCAAAACAATTGCCGAAGTTGACGATAGACTAGGAGATGCAATGGCTATCTTGTGGTGGAAGGGTGGAGATGAGGCGCTTGAATCGATTAGTTTTCAATCCTCGAATGCTGTCATTGCTTATGGTGGAAAAGAGACAATTGAAACAGTAAGACAGAAAATACCACCTCATGCAAGCTTTCATTCACATGGGCATAAAGTGAGCTTTGGTGTGATTACGAAAGAATGTTTAGCTGCAACTAAAGGGTGGCAGACGGCGAAATTGGCCTCTTATGATGTTTCTTGGTTTGATCAGCAAGGTTGTTTATCGCCACATGTGTTTTTCGTTGAGCGGGGTGGCATGTATACTGCACATGATTTTGCTCAAATGCTTGCAAATGAAATGGACAATTTCCAGCACACCCATCCGCGTGCGACGTTAAAAGACGAAGAACATCATGCAATTATGAAGCAGCGGACAGTGTTAGAATTTGAAAGCTTTGAGAATTCTAGCCTTGACTTGATCAAAAGTGAACAGGGGACGGAATGGACGGTTGTCTACCGTGAATTTGGTGAAAAAGAAAGAGAGTTTCCATTTTCCCCTCTTAATCGTTTTGTAACAGTTATTCCAGTTAACAACATGGCAGAAGTAAAACCGTTAATAAAAAAGGTTGAAGGCTTTGTGCAAACGGTTGGGGTCGGTTGTCCTCCTCAGGAATTTTCTTCAATTATTTCTATGCTAGGAGAATGTGGAGTAAATCGAATTTGTGCACTAGGGTCCATGCCTCACCCTGAGCCTGGGTGGCATCATGATGGAAGGTTTCATTTAGCTGATTTAGTGAGATTTTGTGATGTTGAGTCTTCGTTAGAAGAGCAGATTGATTTCTTTGATGTATACAGAGAGTAAAAGGGAGTGATGAAATGAC
Source organism: Halalkalibacter kiskunsagensis (assembly GCF_037027555.1). Classification (NCBI taxonomy): domain Bacteria; kingdom Bacillati; phylum Bacillota; class Bacilli; order Caryophanales; family Bacillaceae; genus Halalkalibacter; species Halalkalibacter kiskunsagensis. The sequence continues at coordinate 29,485 of NZ_JAXBLX010000022.1, forward strand.
AATTATTACATGTCAAGATGTTGCCTTGCAGTTTAAAGGTGAGCAAACTCCTGTGCTCGATTGCATTAATCTACAAATTCAAAAGGGTGAGTTTGTTAGCATTATTGGAAAAAGTGGTAGTGGAAAAACGACATTGTTACAAATGATGGGCGGGTTGTTGAACCCGACTAAAGGGGAGATTGTCGTATTAGGGCATAAGATCAATGAGCCACTTGATGAAATAACATATGTATTTCAAAAGCCCGTTCTGCTCGAGTGGCGTACAGTTTTAGAAAATGTTCTTATGCCAATTGAGTTAAAAAAAAGACCAAGTAAAGCGGACCGTACGAAGGCAAGAGAAGTACTGGCCTTAGTAGGGTTGGCCGATCATATAACAAAGTTTCCTCATGAGTTATCTGGAGGGATGATGTCTAGAGTTACCTTAGCTAGAGCATTTATGACAGAGCCTGAAATTCTCTTAATGGACGAGCCTTTTTCGGCCTTAGATACGATGACTAAAGAGCAACTTCAACTAGAATTAATGAAATTAACAGAACAATTTTCTTCTACGACGATTTTTATTACACATGATATTACGGAAGCTGCTTATTTATCAGATCGTGTTGTGTTATTAGGTGAACAACCTGCAAAAGTAGTAAAAGAGTTTCAGATGCCTTTTTCAAAACCAAGACTGAAACAACTTAAATTTGACCCTTCTTTCATCAAGTCTGTAAAAGAACTATATGACACTATTGAGGGATTAGGTGGGAGTTCATCATGAAGCGTACGAAGATCTATTCGCTGTTGATATTTATCATTATGCTTTTTACTTGGGAATTTATTGTACACGTTAAGGGAATTTCAAAAATTATTTTACCTGCGCCTACAGATATTGTTGTTACCTTAGTTAAGCATTTTCAAAGCGGTTATTTTTATCCACATATATTTGCAACAGTCTTTGAAGTGTTTGGAGGATTTTTCGTTGGGGCTGTACTTGGAATTGGGTTAGGGTTTCTTGTTGCACAATCAAAAACGATTCAGGAGGTTTTACAGCCCTATATTATTGCCTCACAGGCTATGCCTAAATTAGCGCTCGCACCTTTGCTTGTTTTGTGGTTTGGTTTTGGTTATACACCTAAAATTGTGATTGTTGCACTTGTTTGCTTTTTTCCTTTATTTGAGAATACCGTTACAGGCCTTTCGCATGTAAGTCGAGAAAAATTGGCGCTGTTTCGTTCATTAAAAGCAACAAGATATCAAACGTTATGTAAACTACGACTTCCAACTGCCATGCCATACATTTTTTCAGGCTTGCGCGTTGCGATAGTTTTAAGTATTGTTGGAGCTGTTATTAGTGAATTTATTGGGGCGAATAAGGGATTAGGCGCCCTTATTATTGCGTCTCAAGGGATGTTAGATACAACATTAATGTTTTCTGTTTTTATTTTACTAACCGTTATGGGAATAGTTTTATATCAGTCGATTAACTGGATTGAAGTACTCTTTTTTAAAAAATATAGTTATTCTAAGGGAGAAATGAAATGAGACGATTTATCAGAAAGACGAGTACCGCATTTATCTTTGCAGCGTTTATGTTTAGTGTAGTTGGTTGTGGAACGGAGGAAGAACACCAAGAAGATGAGGAAGTAGTAGAAAAACAACAAGCAGAAAAAATAAAAATGGCCTCGTGGAGTCAACCAATTACAGAACAAAGCAACCTCTATTTAGCTGAGGAAAAAGGTTGGTTTGAAGAAGCAAACATTGATTTTGAATACATTCCTGGAGCTGGTGGTGGAGATGCAGTTCGTAATATTATTGCGGGAAATGCCGATATTGCATTTGCGAATGTTGAGGCTGTTCTTCTAGCTTTAGAGCAAGGTGAGGAATTACGAATAATCTATAACATTTATCCTGAAAACGTGTTTAATCTAATCTCTCTTAAGGAGAGCAATATTTCAAGTGTGGAAGATTTGCGTGGACAAGATGTTGGTGTATATAGCTTGAGTAGTGGAACGTATCAAAATCTTCTCGTACTTTTACACCAAGCAGGCATGACAGAAAATGATATCAATATTATTGAGACAGGAGTACTAAACTTTGGTCCCTTAATGACAAAACAAGTCGCCGCAACAGCAGCAACAGATACAGGTCTGTTTGATGCACAACGAAACGACTTAGGTGAAGTGGATATTATTGAGGTCAAAGATGTGTTGAATACCCCTGCAGATGTGTTTGTTGTAACAGAGAAGACATTTCAAGAAAAAAAGGATATGCTAGTAAGGTTTTTACAAGTATATCGTGATAGTGTTGCCTATACAATGGAACACACTGAGGAAGCGGCAGAGGTTGCTGTTTCTGCAGCCATTGACGGTCAAGAAGTAGAAAGAAATATTGAGATTATTAACATTCGTAATCAAACGTCAACGAATTCAGAAGTGAATGAAAAAGGCTTAGGATGGTTAAATCTTGATATATTACAAGAAGTAGAAGAAACTTATTATGAGTTAGAGTTGCTAAGTGAAAAAGTGAATATCAAGGATTATGCAACGAATGATTTAGTGGAACAATTAAACTAGGGGGACCTTATGGATATTCAATTACACCAAAAGGTAGTTCTCGTTACGGGATCAAGTAGGGGAATTGGAGCAGCCATTGCTAAGGGCTTTGCCAAACAAGGAGCAACCGTTGTAATTAATTATGTAAAGAGCAAGGAACGCGCGGAGCAGCTTGCTGATGAACTCATGGAGCAATATGATGTGGATACATTTACAGTACAAGGAGATGTGACGGTAGCCTCTGATGTAAAAGCGATGGTTGATGCCATTGTTGCAGAATTTGATACGATTGATATTGTCGTTAACAATGCCTTGCACGCATACACGTTTGACCCAGATGGTAGAAAATTTGCTTGGGAGCTTGAATGGGATGATTACCAACGTCAAATTGATGGTTCCTTAAAAGCGACATACAATGTTTGTAAATTCGTAATACCGATTATGAAAGAAAAGAGATCGGGCCGAATTATTAACATGGTTAGTAATTTAGTTTACCGCCCTATCGTACCTTATCATGATTACAATACAGCTAAAGGAGCGGTGCTTTCGTATTCGCAAAACTTAGCCGTTGATGTTGGTGCATTTGGAATTACGGTTAATTGTGTTGCTCCAGGTCTTGTTTATCCAACTGATGCCAGTCGGATGACAAAAGAAGAGGTGAAAGATTTAATAAAAAGCCAAACTCCTCTTCACAGGGTTGCAAAGCCTGAAGATATAGTAGGGAGTGTATTGTTCTTTGCAAGTAATTGGTCATCTTTTATCACGGGTCAATGTGTCGTGGTTGACGGTGGTTTTGTGATGAAATAGGGGATGATTCATTAAATCGAGAAAAAACATGGTTAGAGTGTAGGATCTGTAATCATACTAATCGTGACGTTCTTACTCGTCATTCAATCACTTCTATGCTAGGATATGAGTGATGTACGGATAACTTACATAAGAGAGGATGTTGACAATTGAGTAAGTCAATTGCAAACCTGATTGATCATACGGCGTTAAAGCCTGATACAACCAAAGAGCAAATTCAAACATTATGTGCTGAAGCGAAGGAATATAAATTTGCTTCTGTTTGTGTAAATCCAACATGGATATCACTTGCTGCTGAGCTGTTAAAAGATGCAGAAGACGTGAAAGTTTGTACAGTGATCGGTTTCCCGCTTGGAGCCTCGACCTCTGAGGTGAAGGCTTTTGAAACAGCTAATGCCATTGAAAATGGAGCAACGGAAGTCGATATGGTTATTAATATTGCTGCTTTAAAAGACAAGTTTGACGACCTAGTAGAACGAGATATCCGAGCTGTTGTAGATGCGACAAAAGGAAAGGCTCTCACGAAAGTCATTATCGAATCAAGCCTTCTAACAGATGAGGAAAAGGTTCGAGCGTGTAAGTTAGCTGTAAAAGCAGGAGCGGATTATGTGAAAACGTCAACTGGATTTTCAACAGGCGGAGCTACGGTGGAAGATATTGCTTTAATGCGTAAAACGGTAGGACCTGATATTGGTGTGAAGGCTTCAGGTGGGGTTCGTGATTTAATAGGTGCAGAAGCGATGGTTGATGCTGGTGCCTCGCGAATTGGGGCTAGTGCCGGTGTTTCAATAGTGAATGGTGAACAAGCGAATACTGATTATTAAAAGGACAAAAAGCGGGAGTAGTACTCTCGCTTTTTAACATACCTCTTCTAATATGGAAAAGAAAAGAGATGTTAATTGACATTCCTAAATAAATTAGAGAGTCTAATGATATGTCTTATTAAAGGGTGTGATATTTGCATGGACGGTGTATGGATGCTTGGTCCGATTATTATTAAACAAACTTGGTTGATGACCGTACTTCTTCTGGTAGTAGGATTTTACTTATCTAGCCAATTAGTAAAAGAAGTCGACAATCAAGCAAGGCCATTTAGTGAGCTTTATTGGAATAGTGTCTTTTACTTTTTTATTGTCTTTCAATTATCAACTTTGATCGTTAACCCGATGATTAGTGTGAAAGATCCTCTTGCTGTATTAGCAATGCCGAGTGGAATGAAGGAATGGCTCATTGCCTGGGGTTATTTGTTTGTATATCTCTTTTGGAAAACAAAAAGGGAATGGACAGTTAGAATTAAACTTTTAATACATATACTGGTGAGTTATCTTGTCATTGAAACTGTTTATTTCGCTTTCAATCAATTTATTTCAAATGGGTATCCAGTTAGTATAGTTCAAATGATATTAAACATTGGATTGTTGATCTTATTCTTTAATCAAAAGCAAAAACAAGTCGATGCACATTTGTTACTCTGCCGGTTAGTCTTTTTATACGGTGCTATTATGGGGATCTTATCAATTGTAATTCAAGTAAGAATGCTGGAAATGGCGGTTCCGAGTTGGTATTATTTTATTCTCGTTTTTGTAAGTCTTGTTAGTTTAAATAGAAAAAGAAGAACTGAAGATATAGTTAGAAGGAATGATAAAAAAGGTATTGTTGTTATTGGGATACTTGTTTTGCTTTTAGGTTGGAGTAGCATGAGTTTTGTGATGAATGGTGATGAGGGAAAGGAAACATCTTTATCATCAAGTGTTGCTATCGGAAATATCGCTCCTGATTTCTCTTTACCTACACTCGAGGGTAACGAGATGTCTCTTTCAGACTTTAAAGGAAAACCAATTATGATTAATTTTTGGGCAACCTGGTGTCCACCTTGTCGAGCAGAGCTACCTGATATGCAGAGATTCTATACAAATCACGATATTGTTCTTCTTGCGGTAAATGGAACGAATACTGAAAGTTCGAAAGCACATGTTGACGATTTTGTTGGTAAAATGGGATTAAGCTTTCCAGTACTTACGGATCTTAACGGAGAGGTCGCATCTCTTTACCAAGTAAGACCTTTGCCTACTTCTTTATTTATTGATGAAACAGGAACGATTCGTGATATTCATGTTGGTCCACTGAATCAAGAACGGATGATCCGTCAGCTTGAGCAAATGGTTGAAAGCAAATAGAAGCAAAGGCATCACCCGTATGCCCTTGCTTTGCGATTCAGTGTAGGTGAATATCATAGACAGCTTTTTCCGTTTCGACTTTTAAGCAATCTTTTTCGTTCGTCGTATTCACTTCTCCATAAAGAGGAATTTCATATGCGTTTTGAGGTAATGGTTTTTCTCCTTCTGGACTTTGAATACTTCCATTTCCATGAAGAACTAATTCTTGGCTTGGCATATAGTCGTCAATACTTTTTTCGTTGGACACGACGGTTATATGCTCTAATTGAAGAGTGACTTCATCAATATCAAACACCTGTTGCAAACCAGTAGCTAACTCCCCTTTTTTAATAAGTAACGTTTCACCTTTATGTGATTCTAACCATTCTGATAATTCATTGATACTTTGAGACATAGTCTACCTCCTTTATGTACATCATTACGTTACCCAAATCATAGTTCATTCATTCGCCAGCGTTTGTGGAACCAAGAGAATTTTATTTTAAAATATAAGAAGTATATTTGGATGAAGATATCTATATGGAGATGGGTAACATTGGATTATTTCTAATTAAATATTATGACGTTATCTTGATCATAATAATTTTTGTCCTGAGACTTTGGGGCGCGTTTTTTATTTGGAGGTGCATTACCATCGATGGAATGTTATTCTTCATTGTTTTAGCACTAGTTGTTGCTATGTGTGCTTTAGCTTATTTTTTCAGAAATAAACCTAAGCCGGCACCAGCCTATGTTAGACAAGCTGATGTAACAAATATCAACCAGGAGCAATTTAAGGAGGAGTTTGGAATAGAGAAAGATACTGAAGAAATCATTGAACGTGTAGCTGAAGAAAAGGCTAAGGAAGAAATTGGTGAGGAATTAAATCCGCTTAGAGGACATTTGGATACAATGCAATCAACATTGAATCGACTTCAATCAACTCAACAACAAGCAACTTCACAAATGTCAGCTGGTCAAGATCAGCAACAAACTGACCAACTTTTACAACAAATGCAACAAATTAGCAATCAAGCACAACAACAACAACAAAAGACATTTCAACAGTTACAACAATCCATTCAACAAGCTACTCAAATGCTCGGAAATGTTGGTCAATCGATCCAATCGATCAACGTGTTAAATCAAATGACTCAACAGATTAATCAATCACAGCAACAGTTGCAACAGCAAACCCAACAACAACAACAGCAACAACAAGAGCTTCAAAAGTTACAACAAATGCAAAATCAACAAAGTCAAGGGCAATCTGCTCAAGATATGTCTTTTAGTCAATTGTATCAGAACTAACCATAAAGAAGGGAATCGTAGACATATGTCTACGATTCCCTTCTTAAATAATACCTCTTTATAAAGTGAACATGCTAGTAGAATTAATTAAGTTTCTCTGCGTGGATCCATTCAACTAATTTAGCAAAATACGTAACGAACGGGAGCAGTAAAATGGAGCATAGGACGTTAAAAATGAGGCTTGCGTGTGCAAGTTGCATCATTGGTGAAGAAGTTAAACTACTAGCGAACATACTGAGCCATCCAATAAGTGGAGTAAATATTAAAACACCAATAACGTTAAGCCATATATTAGCATAGGCGACAAGCTTAGCACTCCTGCCTGAACCAAGGCTTGCAAGATATGCAGTGATGCAAGTTCCTATATTAGCTCCAAGCATAATAGCGATACCTGCTTGCAAGCCTAAGACATTATCACTCATAAATCCCATTGCAATTGCGGTTGTCGCAGTACTAGATTGAATGATCGCTGTTAAAACTGTACCAATACCAATCCCTAATAATTGATGTTCATTTGTCAGATCAAAAAAAGAATGAATAGATGGTATGGAAGCTAGTGGATAAGCTAAAGTTTCTAAACCATCCATGGCGATAAAAATACAGGCTAATCCAAAAGAGAAGCAGCCTAATGAGTATGCACTCAAACTAGGAAGTAAAAGAGAGATGAGACCAATAATTAGAAGGGGAACAATGAACATTGATAAATCAAGAGCTAGCAATTCCGTTGTCATGGTTGTTCCAATATTGGCTCCTAAAATGATTCCTATCGAATGGCGAAACACAAGAAGACCTGTTGCAACAAGTCCAACTGTCATGATAATAATGGCCGAACTACTCTGAAGGATTGCCGTTGCTATCGCACCAACAATAAGTCCTTTCCATGCGGTATTTGTTAAACGATATAATATTTGTTTAAAACGCGCTTGTCCGAGATGAAAAAGCCCTGCTCTCATGACAACCATCCCGAATAAAAATAATGCAATAAAAACAGCCAATAAAGAAAATAATTCTTTCATCACTTTGATATCACCTCTCTTTTCAATCTATGGACAAAAGTGAACAAGCATGACATCAAATAAGCGAAAATATTGAATTGAATATTCGGAAAATTATATGTATATTGTATTGATAAATAGTAATTCATACTTTTGTATATCTAACGGAATATGGCTAGTTGGTTAATTAGTGTATTCAATAAAGGGGGATTAGTATGGAGAAGAGAGACGCAGTGATTGTTAGTGCAGTTAGAACGGCTATTGCTAGGCAAGGAGGTGCATTAGCAACTCTTGCTGCTCATGAATTTGGTGCAATTGTATTAACTGAAGCGATCAAAAGAGTTAATATCGCTCCAAGCAAGGTTGATGATATTATCTTAGGCAATGTCTCAGGTGGTGGTGGCAATATTGCACGTTTAACAGCTTTACAGGCAGGATTTCCACTGGAGATAACTGGTCTTACGATTGACCGTCAATGTGGTTCAGGGATGAATTCCGTATTACTTGCAGCACAAGCAATAAAAGCAGGAGAGGGAGATATTTACATTGCTGGTGGAACTGAGAGCTTGAGTCATGCTCCGTATTTAATGGATCGTCCTACAAAAGCATACCCAACTACACTCCCGCAGTTTAGAACAGCGCAACTCTCACCAAAATTTATTGGAGACCCACCTATGGGAATCACAGCTGAAACGTTAGCTGAAACTTATGCAATTACACGCCAAGAGCAAGATGAATTTGCATTTAGAAGCCAAAAGCGAATGGCAAATGCCATGAAAGAAGGGTACTTCACTGAACAAATTGTTCCTATTACGATACCGACTCGTAAAGGTGCTCCATTTGTATTTGCAGAGGATGAACATCCACGACCAGATACAACAATAGAAGGGTTATCTCAGCTTCCACCTGTGTTTAAACAAAATGGCACAGTATCAGCTGGAAATAGTTCAGGATTAAATGACGGAGCAGCTGCACTTGTGGTGATGTCGCGTGAAAAAGCGCACCAATGTGGGATTAAGCCATTAGCCGTAGTTAGGGAGTCTACTGTTTGTGGAGTGGATCCTACTATTATGGGAATAGGGCCTGTCCCAGCTGTAAGAAAATTGTTAGCTAAAATAGGCAAGACACTAGATGAAATTGATATTATTGAATGCAATGAGGCATTTGCCGCTCAAACACTCGCGGTAATTCGAGAACTGTCATTTCCAACTGCTAAATTAAATGTAAATGGTGGTGCGATTGCGCATGGGCATCCACTTGGAGCTACAGGAGCTATTTTAATGGTAAAAACGATTCATGAATTAATCAGAAGAAAAGCCAAACTCGGTCTTATTACAGCCTGTATAGGTGGAGGGCAGGGAATTGCTGCTCTAGTTGAACATGAATTGTAAGTGGTTCGAGTTTCGGTTAGTCAAAGTGGAGTACTCACTTGATGAGTGAAAAACCCTATAAAAGGGAGAGAGCATTTATGGTATACTAGAGCGGATAATTTTTTTAGATAGATTGTGAGGAGTACCAGCATGAAAGAAAAGATTATAGAAGTAAGTATCGATTTATTCGGTCAAAATGGCTTCATAGAAACGTCTATTCAAGATATTGTTGAGGCGCTTGGTGTCACAAAAGGAACGTTTTATTATTATTTTAAAAGCAAAGAAGAGCTGTTAATGGAAATTCATCTGCGCTATATTGAAGACTTATTGCTCAGTCAAGAAGAAATTACTAATAAAACGATGACATCAGAACAAAAGCTATTTGACATGGTCTATATGATCATGAAGCATATCGAAGGTCATGGTCAGAGTGCCAGAGTCTTTTTTCGTGAGATGCAGCACCTTAATGAAGAACACCTCAAAAATATATTTAATAAAAGAGATCTATTTAGAGAAAATATGAAGCAACTTCTTTATCAAGGCATAAAAGACGGTGAATTCCGCGAAGATTTGAATGTTGATGTTGTCACTCTTGCTATTTTAGGAGCAGTCAACTGGAGTTATCATTGGTTTGACCCTAAAGGAGAATTAAATGAGAAAGAAGTCACTGCAATCTACATCGATTTGATTCTAAATGGTCTAAAAAAGTAAACCCATTAAGTAGGAAGGGGGTCCATACAGACAGATGCGTGGCTAGAAAGATTACGCACTGTTGCAATGGGCTTTTTTTATGAGTGGAACTTGTCGATTTTCGGTTGACCGATAGCTCTTGTTATATTATAATGCTATAAGACGTGCACTCGAATAGTTGTACGTCCTGAGTTGGTTGTTTCGGAGGGAGGGAAATAAAATGGCAGAAACTCGTGTTCGCAAAAACGAATCGATTGATGCTGCACTTCGTCGCTTCAAGAGATCACTCTCTAAAGAAGGAACGTTGGCTGAGGTTAAAAAGCGTAAGCACTATGAAAAGCCTAGTGTTAAGCGTAAGAAGAAATCTGAAGCAGCAAGAAAACGTAAGTTCTAATTGAAGTGAGAGGGTGCTTTCATTGAATCTTCTTGAACGGTTGAATCAAGACATGAAGAATGCGATGAAGAACAAAGAAAAAGGTAGACTCTCTGTCATCCGTATGGTAAAGTCGTCGTTGCAAAACGAGAAATACAAGCTCGGACGTGAGTTGACGGACGATGATAGCCTTACGGTGCTTAATCGCGAACTGAAACAACGCAAGGATTCCCTCCATGAGTTTGAACAAGCAAACCGTGAAGATTTAGCTTCCAAGTTACGTGATGAAATCGTCGTGCTTGAAGACTATATGCCAGAGCAGCTTTCTGAAGAAGAAGTCACTCAAATTGTTCAAGAAACAATTGCTGAGGTAGGGGCTTCAACCAAAGGAGACATGGGTAAAGTCATGGGAGCAATCATGCCTAAGGTTAAAGGAAAAGCTGATGGTGGTCTTGTGAATCGTCTTGTGCAACAACATTTATCATAATGACACAAACGTCTCATCTCTTGTAGAGGTGAGACGTTTTTTTGACTAGTTAGAGAATAGAAAACTGCCTTTTGGGGTTAAGTGGTTAGAAGGGGCAGGCATGAAATTAGTTCGCTCAATCTAATGAGGAAGAAATACGATTAATGATTTTTTGCTCGGGTTCAGTTTTGCTAAATTTACCTTCAATTTCGTGATAGAATAGATAAAGAAATGAAAAAATAAAACGTATACATAACATAAATGGTTTAAAATAATGAAACCATTTTAAAGTTGTGTACGTAGATAAAAGTAGAACAACAAGAAGGGAGGTACATATGAGAACGAAACTACGGTTAACATGTTCAATCGCGTTTCTTGTTATTGCGTGCTTACTAATACCACTCCAAACACTTGTTTATAGTGACGAGGAACAGACAGCAGAGTCTGTTGTCTATTATATCCCGGTTGAACAAACTGTTGAACGTGGACTTGAAGCGTTTATGTCCAGGTCATTTAAGACTGCGATAGAAAATAGTGCGACACATATCGTACTAGAAATGGACACACCAGGTGGAGCTGTTGATGCTGCGGGCAACATTGCTACGTTAATTCAAGAAACAGAAATTCCTGTGATCACGTTTGTAAAGAGCAAAGCGATTTCAGCTGGGGCTTATATTGCATTAAATTCTGATGAAATTATTATGACCCCAGGCGCTACAATGGGATCGGCTGCTGTTATTGATGGAGCGGGTAATGCTGCTGAGGATAAAACACAATCGTACTGGTTATCAGAAATGCGTAGTGCGGCCGAGTTAAATGACCGTGACCCTCAATATGCACTTGCGATGGCAGATCAGCGTATTGATTTACCGGAACTCGGAGCAGGAGCGGGTGATTTACTTACTCTGACAGCCCAACAAGCTATGGAAGTAGGCTATGCTGAATCAATTGCAACAAACCGTTCAGAAGTTCTTGAATACTTAGGGCTAGAGAACGCAATTGAACGTGATATGGAAGTGAGCTTTTCAGAGCAGATAGCTCGCTTTGTTACTCATCCGGTTGTGATTCCCATTCTTTTATCGATTGGGAGTTTAGGGTTAGTTCTTGAGTTGTATTCGCCTGGCTTTGGTGTACCTGGCATTATGGGGATTTCTTCTCTCCTGTTATTTTTCTTTGGACATATGTTTGCTGGTTTTGCTGGCTGGGAGTCTATGATCTTATTTGTTGTTGGTTTTTTACTTATTATGATTGAGATTTTCGTTCCTGGGTTTGGAATATTTGGGTTGTTAGGGATTGCGTCTGTTATTGGTGGTATGCTTCTGGCATCTTTTTCAACAGGATCTATGTTGATATATATTGCGATTGCACTTGTGATAACGGCACTTTCGACTGTGTTTATATTTAAATATTTTGGCCATAGAGGTCCGATGAAAAAGATCATTCATACGGATTCAACAAGTACAGAGAAAGGGTATATAACAAATGCAACGAGAAAAGAATTAATCGGTCAAAAAGGTGAAACGTTAACCCCTTTAAGACCATCTGGTTCGGCAGTTCTTAATCAAGAGCGTCTTGACGTTGTTTCTGATGGAGGATATATTGGACAGGGTAGAGAAATTGAGGTTGTGTACACAGCCGGTTCGCGTATTGTTGTTCGTGAAGTAAAAGAAAGCAAATTAAAGGAGGAATAAGTACATGGTATTAGATGCTAGTAGTATTACTTTGTTAATAGGGCTTGCGGTTCTATTAATCTTACTTGCGGTATTATTTACGTTCGTACCAGTTATGCTTTGGATTTCAGCTTTAGCAGCGGGAGTTCGAATTGGAATCTTTGAATTAGTTGGGATGAGGTTGCGTCGAGTTATTCCAGCTAGAGTTGTAAATCCGTTAATTAAAGCGGTGAAAGCTGGTCTTGATCTTAGTACGTCTAAACTAGAGGGGCATTATTTAGCGGGTGGTAACGTTGACCGTGTTGTTAACGCTCTAATTGCTGCGCAACGTGCAAATATTGAATTAACTTTTGAACGAGCCGCAGCAATTGATTTAGCAGGACGTGATGTGCTTGAAGCTGTTCAAATGAGTGTAAACCCAAAGGTTATTGAAACTCCATTTATTGCTGGTGTGGCGATGGATGGAATTGAAGTGAAGGCAAAAGCACGTATTACAGTTCGTGCCAATATCGACCGTCTTGTCGGTGGTGCGGGTGAAGATACGGTTATCGCTCGTGTAGGTGAAGGGATTGTTTCGACAATTGGTTCAGCTCACAATCATAAAAAAGTGTTAGAAAATCCAGATATGATCTCGCAAACGGTTCTTTCAAAAGGGTTGGATGCGGGTACTGCGTTTGAAATTCTTTCGATTGATATCGCGGATATTGATATCGGTAAGAACATTGGTGCGGAATTACAAACAGATCAAGCTGAGGCCGATAAGAAGATTGCTCAAGCGAAAGCGGAAGAGCGTCGTGCAATGGCTGTAGCGAAAGAGCAAGAAATGAAGGCGAAAGTTGAAGAAATGCGTGCGAAGGTTGTTGAAGCCGAAGCTGAAGTACCTATGGCGCTTTCTGAGGCATTACGTAAAGGGAACATGGGTGTTATGGATTATATGAACTATCAGAATGTGATGGCTGACACGGATATGCGTGATTCTATTAGCAAAGCAACTGATGGAGACACAAATAATCCGAAGGGTGAATAATCGTGAATCCTCCCCTAAAACTGAAAGGAGGAGATGAATGTGCCTTTAGAAAATTTATTTGAATTTATTGCTCAAAACTTTATCTTTGTTGCTGTAATTGTCGGTGGGATTATTAGCATGCTTGGTAGGCTCGCTGGTGGTGGCCAGCAGCAAGAGCAACGAGGTAGGCAAAATCAGCGACCTAATCAGCAACCTAATCAGCAACGTGAAGAGAAGGTTGATTGGCGTGACATCTTTAGGCAAGAAGAGATAGAGCCCGAGCGTGAAGTGAAACGACAATCACACTCACCTCAAGTTGAGTCAGCACCTGCTACTATAACGGTAGAAGATGATCAACTTAAAAGGCAGCAGGAGATTCAAGATCGCTACGATGAATTGCGTCAAAAACGTGAGAATGCGACGAGAAAAGGTCGTGAAATACGAGATGAGATGCAATCGTCAAATAAGAATCATGAGCAGCTCGATCTCCATTTAAATCAACTTTCTAATAAAGAAGCGATGAAGGCTGTAGTGTGGTCAGAAGTTTTAGGCCCTCCAAGAGCCCGTCAGCCCCACAAGACATTTATAAGAAAACGTTAATGAAGTAGTACCTTTTTGGTACTGCTTCTTTTTTTATGCAAATGACAACGATTCATTGTGATATCAAGTTGAATTTGATCATAAAGATTAGGAGAGAGGGGGTTCAGATATGAAAAAGGTGAGACAGAAAATGAAGAACTGGATGACTCAGCAGATGCAATTACCTGCCGATGTCATGATGGACCTACCGCGAATCACAATGATAGGCCAATTGCACATATACATTGAAAATCATCGCGGCGTTTTACAATTCTCAAATCAAGAGCTCCGTTTATTGCTGAAACAGGGCCAGTTATTAATAAAAGGTGATAATTTTGTTATTAAAACAATTTTACCAGAAGAATTATTACTTGAAGGTCGAATTGACCAAGTTCTGTATTTAGATGAACAACGTACATAGTGCTATACGTAGGCTTGGAAGGGGGAAAAAGTATAATGAAGAATAATTGGACTAACCATATTAATGGCTACGTACGGGTGCGAATAGATGGTGACTATCCAGAGAGATTTCTTAATAGATGCATAGAGGAAGATATCTCAATTTGGCAAATTAAGCGGGTTGGAGATAGGCGAATTGTTTGTTATATGGATGTAGAAGATGCGAAACGGATTCGCCCTCTGTTGCGTAAAACCGGTTGCAAGGTCACATTTTTGCAGCGTACTGGCTTGCCGTTTTTATTTAAGCGCATGATAAGCCGAGCTGGGTTCATTGCAGGGTTAGCTGCTTTTTTAACTGTTATGTTTATCCTTTCTAACATGGTTTGGAATGTAGAAATAAAGGGAGCTTCTCCTCAAGTAGAACATGAACTCAAACAAGTCGTAACGAATATGGGAATAAAACGAGGTGCTTTCCAGTTTACTTTGCCAAGTGTTGAACGTATCCAACGAGATGTAACAGAACTCGTTCAAGGGGCAACCTGGGTTGGAGTGCGTCAAAAAGGGACGACCTTTGAATTTGAAGTCGTAGAACAGCAGCTACCGGAAGAGGCAGAAAGATATAGCCCGAGGCACCTTGTCGCAACCAAGAAGGCGATTATTCATAAAATTTTTGTAGAACATGGCCAAGCAGAGGTGAAACCAAATGATTTTGTACGTAAAGGAGACCGCCTCGTTTCTGGGTATATCGGAAAAAAAGATGCTGAAGATGAAGAAAAAGAATTAGTGCCAGCTCAAGCGGTTGTACTTGGGGAAATTTGGTACAAGTCTGAAGTGTCTGTCCCGCTTGAAACTCTTTTTACAACTGTAACAGGAGAAAAGAAATCTAAGCATTACCTTTCGATTTATGGATTTAATATTCCGATATGGGGGTTTGGAAAGGTTCTATTTGATACGGTTCAAGAAACGGATCACGAAAGACCATTTCACTTATTCAACTGGTCACTTCCAATCACTTATAAGCGCTCGGACTTTTTTGAAACGTCACAGTTTGAACGTTCGTATACAAAAGAAGAAGCGATTCGTGCGGCAAGAGAAAGGGCAAGAGTTGATCTGAAAAAGCATTTACCTCATGATGCCGAGATAATTGGCGAAAAAGTTTTGCACGAAGACGTTGAGAATGGTAAAGTTAACTTACGGATACATTACCAAGTAATAGAAGATATTACATCGGAACAACCGATAATTCAAGGAGATTGAGTCTATTGTCAGAAGTGAAAATGATACAGCTAGGAGTCAAAGATGCCAATGAGACCCAGGCTCTTATTGGTCCTCATGACAGGCATCTAAAGCGCATGGAAGAACTGCTTGGTGTAACTCTTGTAACACGTGGTGAAGAAGTATTAGTTACAGGAGATGAGGAAAAGACTGAGATGGTTAGCAAGATTATTGCTACATTAATTCAGTTAATTCGAAAAGGTATTTCCATATCCGAGCGTGATGTTGTATATGCGGTTCAGTTAGCACAGCAGCACCGCCTAGAAGAACTGCTTGAGTTGTATGATGAGAAAGTAGCTACGAATGTTAAAGGAAAGCCAATAATAGCTAAGACACTTGGACAACGCCACTATGTATCAGCCTTACGAAAAAAAGACATGGTGTTTGGCATTGGACCAGCCGGAACAGGGAAAACTTATTTAGCTGTTGTTATGGCTGTAATGGCATTAAAAGATGGCCATGTGAAACGAATAGTTTTAACAAGACCAGCAGTCGAAGCGGGAGAGAGTCTTGGCTTCTTACCAGGTGATTTAAAAGAAAAAGTCGATCCGTATTTAAGACCTTTGTACGATGCACTTCATGATGTTCTTGGTATGGAACAAACAGCACGTCTAATGGAGCGTGGTACGATTGAAGTAGCCCCGCTAGCCTATATGCGCGGTCGGACACTTGATGACGCTTTTGTTATTTTAGACGAAGCCCAAAATACAACAAAAGAACAAATGAAAATGTTTATTACGCGACTTGGATTTGGTTCAAAGATGGTCATAAATGGGGATTTATCTCAAATTGATTTGCCAAGGGGTAAGAAATCCGGCTTGAAAGTTGCGATTGAAATTTTAGAAGATGTAAGAGATATCGCTTTTATTTATCTTCAGCAGTCAGATGTTGTTCGTCACACTTTAGTTCAACAAATAATTAGAGCGTACGAGCAGAAAGAGATTGATGAGGGTTAATAAGTTGGCGTTAAAATCGATAAAGAATAGAAAGCCTTGCCTAAGGAGAGGCGTTAATATGAAGACCCTCTTATGAAAGAGGGTCTTCCTTTTAATAGATGGGAAAATGGAATGGAGATGAGGTGACTTACTTTGAAAAGGCGATTACCAATTGATCAACAGAAGTGGTGGAAAGGTGTACGTGACCACCAATACATAAGAGGATTTCTATTTTTTATTATAGGTCTATTTCTGTATGGATTGTTATTGGCAAATGTGATACCAGATACATTAGATGTTAGTTTGTCGCAAATTGCTGATCAGGATATTCGTTCCCCCCTAACAGTAGAACATAAAACAGCCACTGAGGAACGACGAAGTGCGGCGGTAGATGAGATTGGTCCGGTTTATGAATTAAA
This sequence comes from Halalkalibacter kiskunsagensis, assembly GCF_037027555.1. Taxonomy (NCBI): domain Bacteria; kingdom Bacillati; phylum Bacillota; class Bacilli; order Caryophanales; family Bacillaceae; genus Halalkalibacter; species Halalkalibacter kiskunsagensis. The sequence goes on from NZ_JAXBLX010000022.1 coordinate 46,470, forward strand.
AAGAGAGTATGCTCAAAATCAAGTGAAGAAAGTAGAAGATATATTTGATTTAGTAATTCAGGAAAGAAATAGAGAACAAGCTTTAGAGCAAGAGCTATCAGAAGATGGGGATAATATAAGTGACGAAGAACGCTTAAATCTGCAAGTAGAATTTGTGAAAGAGGTGCTCTCCCCAAGGACAAGCAATGACATTTCGGACCAAACACTTGCAACATTTTTAGAAGCGTCTGATTCACAACTACAAATTGCAAGAGAAACAGCAACAAATGCGGTTCATGAAATCATGAGTGAAAGAATCACCATTCGTGATTTAGCTGATGCGAAACAGGACGTTAGTGATCAGATTGCTATTTCTACGGTAAGTAATCAGCTTCTTGAAGCAATAATTGAAATCGCTCAATTTGCGATTATTCCAAATTATATTTATGATGCTGCAGCAACTGAACAAGTAAGGCAAGAGGCAGCCGAAAGTGTAGAGCCTGTTTTAATTCGTGAAGGTCAGCTTCTTGTTAAACAAGGGGAAATGATCAATCACGACATTTATGAACAACTTCGAATTGTGGGACTTTTAGATGATTCTTTTAACATTTTTCCTTATGTTGGATTAGCTATTCTTGTATTGCTTATTACAAGCATGCTATCGTATTACGTGAATGAAGCACAAACATCCGTTCAAAAAAATAATAGTCATTTATTGATGTTTACATTGGTTTTTATTGTAACCATTTCAATTATGAAAATAACCAGCTTGTTAGAAGGATTGGAAATCCAAGGCATTGGTTTTGTTGTTCCTGTTTCAATAGGTGCAATGTTGATAACACTATTAATCCATACGCGACTTGCGCTATTTACTGGAATCTTGTTTGCTGTCGTTGGAAGTATTATGTTTAACAATGAATCAGTTGGAACCTTTCATTTTACGTACGGTTTTTACATTTTGTTTAGTTCGTTTGCTGGTGCTTATTTCCTTAGCAAATCCAATCGAATTTCTCGGATACTTCGAGCTGGTTTGTTTGTCTCAGGAATTAATATTGTTGCAATTGTGGCTCTTCTATTTATGAAAACTGTTCAGAGTAGTTGGTTTGAAATCGGTATGCATGTTGGATTTGCCTTTCTTTCTGGTTTTATAGCCGCGGTTTTAACGATTGGTCTACTTCCGTTTTTTGAAGCGGGATTTGGAATTTTATCGACATCTAGGTTAATAGAGCTTTCTAGCCCTAATCAGCCTCTCTTACGAAAGATATTAGTTGAAGCGCCAGGGACATATCATCATAGTGTAGTTGTAGGGAATTTATCGGAGGCTGCTTGTGAATCGATTGGTGAAAATGGCCTTCTAGCTCGAGTTGGCTCATACTATCATGATTTAGGAAAAACAAAAAGACCACACTTTTTTATTGAGAATCAAATGAAGATGGACAATCCGCATGATAAGATTTCACCTCAATTAAGTAGGACGATCATTATTGCTCACCCTTATGATGGGGCAGATTTACTAAGAGAGTATAAAATGCCAAAAGAGATCATTGATATTGCTGAACAACATCACGGCACCACTCTTTTAAAGTACTTTTATCACAAAGCAAATAAAGATTCTGAGCAACAAGTTCCAGAATCTCAATTTCGTTATCCGGGTCCAAAAGCACAGACGAAAGTGTCTGCGATTGTTGGAATTGCCGATAGTGTTGAAGCTGCAGTACGTACAATTCAAAAGCCGACACCAGATAAAATTGAAACATTAGTCAGGAAAATTATTCAAGATAAACTTGAAGATGGTCAGTTTGATGAGTCAGACTTAACGTTAAAGGAACTTGACCAAATTGCTGTCTCTATCTGTGAAACGTTAAAAGGAACGTTTCACCAGCGAATAGAATACCCCGAAGATGTAAAAGGAAAGGGAGATAAAGGATGAATATAATAGTTGATTTCAATGACGAAACCCAAACACTAACTACTGAGCAGCAAATACTTGTAGAAAACATTGTGAAGAAAACAGCAGAAGTAGAAAAGTTAGAAGGAGACATTGAAGTGTCGATTACGATCGTCGATGAGAAACGTATTCAAGAAATCAATAAAGAATATCGTGACAAAGATCAACCGACTGATGTTATTTCCTTTGCGTTAAACGAGCAGAGTGAGGGTGAGCTAAATGTAGTCCTTGATCCTGATATGCCTGATATGCCTAATATACTAGGTGACATTGTCATTTCAGTGCTGCATGTTCAAAAGCAGGCTGCAGAATACTCTCATTCTTTTGAACGGGAATTAGGGTTCTTGACTGTTCATGGTATGCTTCATTTAATTGGATATGACCATATGACAGAAGCCGAAGAGAAGGAAATGTTCTCAAGGCAAGAGGACATCTTAACAGCTTATGGACTTACGCGATAGAAATAAAAAAGGGTTTAAAAGGTTACTACGATCGTTTATGTATGCTACACAAGGGTTCTGTTATGTCATAAAACATGAGCAAAATATGCAAGTTCACCTTGTTGTCGCAACGATTGTTTTAGTAGCCGCCTATCTTGTTCAGTTCCCACTCATTCACTGGCTTATTCTACTACTAGTCATAGCTGGTATGTTCGCGTTGGAAATCATGAATACAGCAATTGAACGCACGGTTGACCTTGTGACCGCAGAATTTCATCCGCTAGCAAAAAGAGCAAAAGATATTGCAGCAGCTGCTGTTTTTGTATATTGCCTGTTTGCGGTTATAATAGGGTTCATTCTATTTATTCCTGCCCTTATGCGTTTGTTATAGATTGTTCCAAAAGGTAAAAATCAACCTTTTGGAACAATATGGTGTTGCATTGGCTCCACACGCTGCGCGTCAGCTCTAAGAAACCCACTTAGAGCTAACTTAAAAGCAAAGCAGCGGCTACGCGCAATGCATCGAGATTGTTCCAAAAGGTAAAAATCAACCTTTTGGAACAATCTCTTATAGAACTGGTTGAGAGGAGTACCCTCTATCATGTGGAAGAAATTTCAGAAAAATATCATTGCTGGAATCATCTTTTTGTTACCAGCGATTGCGACCATTTATGTGATTCAGTTTCTTTTTGGGCTTGTTGATGCGTTTTTAGGATCGTTTATTACGGATCTTTTAAAAGCACTGAATATCCTTACGATAGAAGATGGACGGATTTATTTTCTTGGTGTCTATACACCTTTTTCAGAACGATTGTTAGGAATTGGTTTTATTTTAACGATCCTTTTGATTACCTGGGTAGGAGCTATGCGTATTCAAGGCAAAGGAGTTCGTATTTTTGGAACAATTGATCGTTCATTTCGTAAAATCCCGATAGCAAATTCAATTTATACGTCAGTTGAACAAGTAATTCATGCTTTTGCACAGGAAAGGTCGTCTTTTAAAAATGTAGTATTAGTTGAATACCCACGAAAAGGACTTTACACTGTTGGCTTTCAAACAGGAGAATCAAAGGGAGAAGTGCAGAGGGTAACGTCAAAAGATTGTATAAATATTTTTCTTCCTACGACACCTAACCCAACATCAGGGTGGTTAGTACTTGTTCCGCGCGATGAAGTGATCGTGTTAAATATGTCTGTTGAGCAAGGATTGAAATTTATTATTTCTGGAGGAGTGGTTGTGCCACCAGATCCTGGTTCTATTACAGAAGAAATGAAAACTGAAATTGATGAGAAAAATATGGTTGTGCGTGTACGTACAAGAAGAACGGGTGAAAATAATGAATAAGCACCAATTAATAAATGAGGCTAAACGAGCAAGAGAACAAGCGTATGTACCGTATTCTAACTTCAAAGTTGGAGCAGCCCTTCTAATGGAAGATGGGTCTGTCTTTTTAGGCGCAAATATAGAAAATGCATCGTTTGGTTTAACGAATTGTGCAGAAAGAACGGCTTTATTTAAAGCATATTCAGATGGGAACCGAAATGTGAAAATGATAGCTGTTGTTGCTGATACCGATCGTCCTGTCCCACCATGTGGTGCTTGTCGACAAGTGATGGTCGAATTGTGCAAACAAGATACGAATGTAGTACTAACTAATTTAAAAGGTGATATTTTAGAAATGACGGTAGCTGAGTTACTACCTGGAGCATTTACAGCGGAGGATATGAATGAATAACGAAAAAGGATTTAAATCAGGATTTGTTTCTATTATCGGGAGACCGAATGTAGGGAAATCGACATTGCTAAACCATGTTATCGGACAGAAAATTGCGATCATGTCGGACAAGCCACAGACAACAAGAAATAAAATTCAAGGTGTTTATACAAGCAATGAGTCACAGATTGTTTTTATTGATACCCCGGGAATTCACAAACCGAAGCATAAGTTGGGCGATTTTATGATGAAAGTAGCTCAAAATACGTTGCGAGAAGTGGATTTAGTTCTTTATGTTGTTGACGCGACTGAAGCATTTGGATCAGGAGAAGAGTTTATTATTGAACGTTTAAAGGACACGACGACACCAGTATTCCTTGTTATAAATAAAATTGATAAAATCTCACCAGAAAAAATATTTGCAGTTATTGAAACGTATCGAACGAAATATGATTTTAAAGAAGTTATTCCAATTTCAGCTTTACAAGGGAATAATGTTTCAACTCTTATGGAACAAATAACAGAGTATTTAGACGAAGGTCCGCAATATTATCCAAGTGATCAAGTTACAGACCATCCTGAGAGGTTTGTTGTCGGGGAACTAATTCGAGAAAAAGTGCTACATTTAACAAGGGAAGAAATTCCCCATTCAGTTGCAGTTAATATTGAACAAATGAAGAAGCGAGGAAATAGTGATACAGTTTATATTGGAGCTACAATTGTTGTAGAACGTTCTTCACAAAAAGGGATTATAATTGGTAAACAAGGTTCGATGTTGAAAGAAGTAGGAAAGAGAGCGCGTACAGATATTGAATTATTGCTAGGTTCTAAAGTATTTTTAGAATTATGGGTAAAGGTTCAAAAAGATTGGAGAAATAAAGCTACACATCTTCGTGATTTCGGATTTAGAGAAGATGAGTATTAATTTGAATGGACAAGTGTTGCTTGTCCATTTTTTTTATAGCTAGGCGAATATCCATTGTTTTTTTTTATTTAACGGATTATCATAGATATTAATAAGAAAAGTATGGCATTTAATAAATGTCAAGTCTTTTGAATTAACAATATTTCCTTAACATGATTAGAGAAAATAAGGTCATCATACAAGTATAGAGCGTTTAGTCTCATGAGAAAGGTGGATTCTGATATGCTCGATTTTTCTTGGAAAGTCTTTTCAATGACAGGTAATGTGGACACGTATTTATTGTTGAAAGAACTAGAGCGGGATTCAGATGATCAATTCAGACAAGAAGACGTGGAGGGAATTGAAACACCCGACGCTCCAACTCAGTAGTAGTATGTTGACACCTCACGAAGGATGTGTGGTGACAGGTTATGATTCAGAAAGTAGAAGGTATTGTGATTCGTACTACGGATTATGGCGAATCAAATAAAATTGTTACTCTTTTTACGAGAGAGCTTGGGAAAATAGGTGTTATGTCTCGCGGAGCAAAAAAGCCAAAAAATCGGTTATCAGCTGCATCCCAATTGTTCATCTATGGTACGTTTGTTTATCAGCGATATACAGGATTAGGAACTCTAAATCAAGCGGACATAACGAATTCGTTTCGAGAGGTTCGAGGTGATTTATTTCGAGCCTCTTATGCAACGTACATAGTAGAACTTACCGATAAACTGACTGATGATCAAAAGAGAAACCCATATCACTTCGAATTACTTTATCAAACGCTCTATTATTTAAATGAAGGAATCGATGCAGACGTACTGCTTCGAATTTATGAAATGAAAATGCTTGCAGTTGCAGGTATAAAGCCTGAACTTGATCACTGTGTAAGCTGCCACTCTACAGAGGTTCCAGTTGCTTTTTCAATTAGACATGCAGGTTTTTTGTGTAAGACGTGTTTGTGCAAAGATGATCGAGCTTATCACTTAACAGCACATGCTGCGAGGTTATTACGGTTATTTTTCTACGTCGATTTGCAACGACTTGGTCAAATCTCTTTAAAAAAGGAAACAAAGCAAGAGTTAAAAAAAGTAATCTCAGCTTATTATGATGAATACTCTGGTTTAAGACTGAAGTCAAAACGGTTTCTAGAGCAAATGGAACGGTTGGGTTTTTAATGATAAAACCGAATGAAGATGACTAAGTCGGTTATTTTAAAATTCATTGTTAAGAGTTGACTTGTGTTTCTAACTTTGCCTTATTGACATGATCGTTCCATTTTTAGTATGATGCTAGTAATACTATATGGTGCAAAGATGGAAAATAGTACTTATCCATTCTTAAGAAAGCGAACCTAGGGTGGTGTGAGCTAGGGCTTAAGAAAATAAGGAAGGCATTCCGGAGTACATTCGGTGAAAGTGATTAGGGTCATTTATAATTAAGTGACTTTAATAATTAGGGTGGAACCGCGGGAAAAGCTCTCGTCCCTATGTCAGTTGACATAGGGACGAGAGCTTTTTTTTCTTTAAATAAAAGATAGGTTCTCTCTTTTATTTCCGAATAAGCGAAATCACTATATAACAAATGAGGAGGAAACAATAAGTGAATGTTCAAAATATGATTCTGACCTTACAAGAATACTGGTCGAAACAAAATTGTATGATTATGCAGGCTTATGACACCGAAAAAGGAGCCGGGACGATGAGTCCATTTACGCTTTTGCGTACAATAGGACCTGAGCCTTGGAATGTTGCATATGTCGAGCCGTCGCGTCGTCCAGCTGATGGCAGGTATGGTGAGAATCCTAATCGTCTCTATCAACATCATCAGTTCCAAGTCATCATGAAGCCTTCTCCAATTAATATTCAGGAGCTCTATTTAAAAAGTCTAGAAGCGCTTGGAATTAACCCACTTGAGCATGATATTCGTTTTGTTGAAGATAACTGGGAGAATCCCACTCTTGGATGTGCTGGTTTAGGTTGGGAAGTATGGCTTGATGGGATGGAAATTACACAGTTTACGTATTTCCAACAAGTAGGGGGGTTAGAAGCGAATCCCGTTTCTGCAGAAATTACATACGGGCTAGAACGACTGGCATCCTATATTCAAGATAAGGAAAATGTCTTTGATCTTGAATGGGTTGAAGGATTTACGTATGGGGATATTTTTAAACAACCTGAATATGAGCATTCGAAATACACTTTTGAAGTATCAGATAGTCAAATGTTGTTCTCTCTTTTTGGTACTTATGAGCAAGAGGCAAAGCGTGCCTTAGATGAGGGGTTGGTATTCCCGGCTTATGATTATATTTTGAAGTGTTCTCATACGTTTAACTTGCTTGATGCTAGAGGCGCCATCTCTGTCACGGAACGTACGGGCTATATTGGTCGTGTAAGAAACTTGGCTCGTGCTGCAGCGAGACTATATTATGATGAGCGCGAGCGACTAGGCTTCCCGATGTTAAAGAAAAAGGAGGGAACAGAAAATGAGTAATAGAGATTTTTTATTAGAAATTGGCTTAGAAGAATTACCTGCACGTTTTGTGACGACTTCTGTTAATCAGTTAAAAGATAAAATAAAATCTTGGTTAGCTGAAGAACGTTTACAGTATGAAGAAATTCGTACATTCGCAACACCACGAAGACTGGCTATTTTAATCGAGGGGTTACAAGAGAGTCAGCCTGATATTAGTGAAGAAGCAAAAGGTCCAGCTAAAAAAATTGCGTATGATGAAGAAGGCAATTGGACAAAGGCAGCTCAAGGGTTTGCAAGAGGGCAAGGTGTAACAACTGAGGACCTCTTCTTTAAAGAAGTAAAAGGTGTAGACTACATCCATGCGAAGAAGTTTATTCAGGGTAAAAAAACAGTCGACCTTCTTCCGAAAATGAAGGACATCATTACTTCCCTACACTTCCCTAAGAATATGCGCTGGGGAAGCAATGATTTACGGTTTGCTCGCCCGATCAGGTGGCTTGTGGCATTGTTTGGAAAAGAAGTGATCCCTTTTTCAATTTCAGCAATCGAAACAGGTTCAACTACATACGGTCATCGTTTTCTTGGAGAAAAGATTGAAATCACCAATCCAGGTGAATATGTCGTTTCGTTACTCGGTGAGTATGTTATTGCAAACCAAGATGAAAGAAAAAGAGCAATCAGAAATCAAATTGAATCAATGACTGAAGGAAATGGTTGGGTGGTTCCAATTGATGAAGAATTGCTAGAAGAAGTAAACAATCTAGTTGAATACCCAACTGCACTTTCTGGTAGTTTTGATGAAGACTTTTTAACATTGCCTAAAGAAGTGTTAATTACGTCAATGAAAGAACATCAACGGTATTTCCCAGTTGAGAATAATGAAGGAGACCTACTTCCTCATTTTATAACTGTTCGAAATGGTGATCATCAACATTTGGATAATGTATCAAAGGGAAATGAAAAAGTACTGAGAGCACGCTTATCAGACGCAGCGTTTTTCTACAGAGAAGATCAAAAAGGGACCATTAATGATGCACTACAAAGGTTAGAACAGATTGTTTATCACGAAGAGCTCGGTTCAATTGGAGATAAAGTTAGACGAGTGAGAGATTTAGTGAAAATAGTAGGTCTCAAGCTGTCTGTTGATTCAAGCACAGCTAAAACAGCTGAGCGCATTGCAGAAATTTGTAAGTTTGACTTAGTTACACAAATGGTAAACGAGTTCCCTGAATTACAAGGAAGAATGGGAGAGGTTTACGCAGAACTCGCTGGTGAGGATCAAGAAGTAGCAAAGGGAATTTATGAGCATTACCAACCTCGATTTGCCGGAGATCAAAGTCCAACGACATTAGCAGGAACGATTGTGAGTATCGCAGAGAAGCTCGATACGATTGTTACATGTTTTGCAATTGGACTCATTCCAACCGGTTCGCAGGACCCTTATGCATTAAGAAGGCAAGCTGCAGGGGTTGTGCAAATGGTGAACGATCACAAACTTGAAGTGACGCTAGAGGATTTAATCAAAAGCTGTTTAGATGTTGCGAATAGACGACAGCTATTAAAACGCGAGTATGATGAAGTAGAGAAAGAACTGACTGAATTTTTTACATTGCGTGTTAAAGCATTACTTCAAGAACAAGGTGTTCAATATGATGTGATTGATGCCGTTTTAAATAATGAAATCGGTCATATACCAACAATTATAAAGAAAACACGGATACTGACAGAAAAGCATAACGATCAGGCTTTCAAGAAGGTTGTTGAGGCTTTAAGTCGCGTCACGAATATAGCCAAGAAAGCTGAAGGAGAAGGGGAAATTAATCCAACTCTTTTTGAAAAAGATGAAGAACTGGCGTTATATACTCACTATAAGGAAGTAAAAACCTCTGTAAGTGAAGCTTTAAAGCAAGGAAATGCAAAGCAAGCATACGAAGTGCTCGCAACGTTGGAACCCGTGATCAATCAATATTTTGATCATATTATGGTCATGGCTGAGGATGAAAAGGTACGAGCAAATCGTTTATACCTAATGCGAGAACTTTCAGAAGTCATCCGATCGTTTGCCCACTTCCAATCAATTGTTTTTGCCCAATAAATCAAATGGGGTTTGCTTTAACCCCATTGTTATTACTTTCATATAGGCTTTCATTCGTATATAATAATTTTATATTAGTATGGCACTTTTGTGCTAAGGACGGTGAAAACCAATGGAACTTACGAGCAGGCAAGAACAAATTATTGAGATTGTAAAGGGAAGTGGTCCAATTACAGGCGAGCAAATTGCCGAAAGACTCTCTCTTACTAGAGCAACGCTTCGTCCAGACCTAGCTATTTTAACTATGTCAGGCTTTTTAGATGCTAGACCGCGGGTTGGTTATTTTTACACTGGGAAGTCAGGAACTCAACTGCTAGCAGATAAAGTAAAGCACATTACAGTAAATGATTATCAATCAAGGCCTGTTGTTGTGCAGCAGTCTGCTTCAGTTTATGATGCTATTTGTACGATGTTTCTTGAAGATGTTGGAACATTGTTTGTGGTTGACCAACAAATTACATTAGTAGGAGTCCTTTCAAGAAAAGACCTCCTGCGAGCAAGCCTTGGGAAGCAAGCATTAGAGACGATCCCCGTAAGCATCATTATGACCCGGATGCCAAATATAACGGTATGTAAGCAGGGTGATCTAATTATTGAAGTTGCCAATAAATTAATTATGAAACAAATAGATGGTCTCCCCATTGTGATCGAAGTCGACTATGGTTCAGGTTATGAAGTGGTTGGACGAATTACGAAAACAAACATTACCGCGCTACTAGTTGATTTAGCGAACGATGAAGTTATATAGATGTTGTACCAAAAGGGTAGTTTTCCCTTTTGGTACAACATCGAGTCGCAGTGAGAGAAGCCATTGCAAAAAATACCAAAAGGGTGTTCTTCCCTCTTGGTACAACTTCGGATTGCAATGAGCGGAACCGCTGCCTCACCTTTTGAACTATTTTAATACTTTTAATGGAAAGAGAAGGAGAGGGAGGTCATAATGGAAGAAATAAAGCAACGTCCAGTCGTGTATGTCGTATCAGATTCAGTTGGGGAAACAGCTGAACTTGTTGTAAAGGCTGCTGCCAGTCAATTCAGTAGTGCAGGGCTTGAAGTGAGAAGAATTCCATATGTTGAGGATAAAGAAACGATTGAAGAAGTAATTGTATTAGCTGAAAAAGTAAATGCCTTAATTGCTTTTACGCTTGTCGTACCAGAAATTAAGCAGCATTTATTATCCCTTGCCAATGATGCTGGAGTTGAAACGGTTGACATCATTGGACCTATGCTTGATAAGATTGGTGCGCTTACAAAGAAAGCGCCGCGTTATGAGCCTGGACTTATTTATCGACTTGATGAAGATTATTTCCGAAAAGTAGAAGCAATAGAATTTGCGGTAAAATACGACGACGGTCGTGATCCAAGAGGAATTATTCGAGCAGACATTGTGCTTATTGGTGTGTCAAGAACATCGAAAACGCCTCTTTCGCAATATTTAGCTCATAAACGTTTGAAAGTTGCCAATGTTCCATTAGTACCAGAAGTAGAGCCGCCAAAAGAATTGTTTCATATCACACCAAAGAAATGTGTAGGATTAAAGATTAGTCCGGAAAAGCTAAATGATATCCGTGCAGAACGATTAAAAGCACTTGGGCTAAAAGCGCAAGCTAACTATGCGAATTTAGATCGGATTAAAGAAGAATTAGCTTATTCAGAAAAAATAATGCAACGCATAGGCTGTCCTGTTATTGATGTATCCAATAAAGCAGTTGAAGAGACAGCAAATCTTATTTCTAGTATGTTTTCAAAAAAATAGTGAGATGAGAGAGGTAGGTAGCGCGTTTATTCCCTTTTTTAAACCTTTCTAAAAATTTTTTTCAAAGGTCTGACCTTGACTAGAGTTAGTGCAAAATAAAGTGGCGTGAGTTTTTCTTAAACGTCATATTGCACTCTAGGAAGGCAGACCTTTGATTTTTGTAATCTTTAAAGAATGTTTACCTAGCCAAAGCAGTGAAAGTTACGTATAATAAAGAATTGTGATTCTAAAAGATTTGACTTTTTAGTCATAAAGAAAAAAAGAACAAATAAATTTTAAAAGTCAAGACTTTTTCTTCGTTTTTTGGTAATGATAGTAAGGGATAAAAAAACGAAGCATCTTGAATGCATTTCGTTCGACAAATATCTACGAAATTCTTTAAAATGATAGCAGGATTTTTGAAGGGAATGTTGAATTCAACTACTATGAATCCTTCACTACGAACTATTTATGTTGATGCTGATGCTTGTCCAGTAAAAAGTGAGATAGTAGAAATTTGTAAACAGCATAATGTAGAGATGGTATTTGTGTCATCCTATGCCCATACTTTGACATTACCGCAGGTAGCTAAAGTTGTAACTGTGGATAATGAAAAAGAGGCTGTTGATTTGTATTTGATGAATAAAGTGCGTAAAGGAGATGTCTGTGTAACACAGGACCATGCACTTGCATCAATTCTACTTTCGAAAGGAGTACTGGCATTATCACCTCGTGGAGTTGTTTATCAAGAAGATACGATATTACAAATGTTGGACGCTCGTTATCTTTCTCAAAAACAAAGGAGAATGGGGGAGAAAACAAAAGGTCCAAAACCATTTCGACAAGTTGACCGTTTGAAATTTATTGAACAGTTTGCAAAAATTCTTACAGAAAAAGAAGGAACATAGCAAAAAAGCTCGAATTTATAGAGAAATTGGTATGATTAAGAATGGTGATGACACAATGAGCAATCGAATACCGGATGAAAAGGTTGAGCTTATTAGGCGCTCATCAGATATTGTCGAAGTAATAAGTGATTTTGTACAACTAAAAAAGCAAGGTCGACAGTATATTGGATTATGCCCCTTTCACGGTGAAAAATCACCTTCGTTCTCTGTATCACCAGATAAACAGCTTTACCATTGTTTTGGGTGTGGTGCAGGTGGAAATGTTTTTTCTTTTTTGATGGAACTTGAAGGATTATCGTTTATTGAAGCAGTTAAGAAACTTGGTGGTAGGGCAAATATTGAACTGCCTGAAATAACAACTCATGAGACTTCCTCTGGAGGACCGCAAGAAACTATGCGTTCAGCTCATGAATTAGCTGCTAAACTTTATTATCATGTTCTTATGTTAACAGAGCAAGGGTCAGAAGGGCGGACTTATGTCAAAGACCGAGGATTTACAAAAGAGCAAATTGAGCACTTTCAAATTGGTTTTGCTCCTGATCGGTGGGATGCTCTCGTTACAGTACTAAATAAACGTAATTTTTCATTAGACGAGATGGTGAAGGCAAGTCTAATTGGAGAACGTGAATCAAAAGAGGGATATTTTGATCGTTTTCGAAACAGATTGATGTTCCCTATCTGGGATGGTCAAGGGAATGTAATTGCTTTTGGGGGAAGGACAATTTCTGATGAAAAGCCCAAATATCTAAATAGCTCTGATTCACCCATCTTTCATAAAGGCCAGACACTTTATGGGCTTCATCTAGCTAGACCATCTATCCGTAAAGAGGGAGTTGCTGTTTTATTTGAAGGGTATGTAGACGTCATTGCAGCTTGGGGAGCGGGAATGACCAATACAATTGCTACTCTTGGTACTGCTTTAACGGAAGATCAAGCAAAGGTGATCAGACGTAATGCAGAAACAGTAACCATCTGTTATGACTCAGATAAAGCAGGGACAAAGGCTGCTTTCAGATCTGCTGCTATACTAGAGCAAGTAGGCTGTGTAGTGAAAGTTGCCCAGATGCCTGACGGACTGGACCCCGATGACTATATTCGTACATACGGTGCCAATCGCTTTAAATCGGATGTAATAGGGGCTAGCTTAACCTTAATGTCATTTAAAATGCGTTATTTGCGTATAGGAAAGAATATGCAAAATGAAGCAGAAAGAATGAATTACATTGAGGAGGTTTTAACTGAAATCTCAACGTTATCAAGAGCTGTCGAGCGAGATCATTATCTCAGGCAATTAGCAGATGAATTTTCCCTCTCACTTGATGCGTTAAAACAAGAGCAATACCAAATTTTTCGAGCGAATCGAAAACAAGAACCATATCAGGCTAAATCGGAAGCACGAGCACCAAAGCGAAAGTCTATCGAAGCAAAGAAGCTGTTACCTGCTTATCAAAATGCAGAGCGTTATTTAATAGCTCATATGATGAGAGATGTTGAAATAGCTGAACTTGTCCAAGAGCGTATTGGTGGGGAATTCAATATTGATGAGCACCAGGCGCTAGCGGCTTACCTTTTTAGCTATTATGGTGAGGGGCACGAAGCAGATCCAAGTCAGTTTGTTCAAAAATTGCAGGATGAGAAGCTACTGAGAATTGCTACTGAGCTTGCTATGCTCTCATTAAATGAGGAATATCAAGAACAAGAATTATTCGACTATATGAAATTGATTGAAACTTATCCAAAGCGGGTACAAATACAACAAAAAGAACTAGAAATGAAGCGGGAGAAAGATCCTTTAGAAGCAGCAAAGCTTTTAATGGAGATTAATCGTATGAAACAAGAGCTTCAGTAACATATAAAGGCAAGATGCTTTGGTTGTGAACAATGGAAGGAGGGGATCGAATGGCAGATAAACCATTACGCCCACTAGCGGAAGGTGAATTGTCTCTCGATCAAGTGAAAGAACAATTAGTGGAGATAGGTAAAAAGCGTGGGGTACTTACCTATGCTGAGATTACAGAAAAACTTGCAGCATTTGATCAAGACTCTGATCAGATGGATGAGTTTTTTGAATACTTGGGTGAACAGGGAGTCGAGATTTTGAATGAAACGGATGATGTTGTCCCGAATCTCCAACAAGCAGCAAAAGATGAAGAAGAGTTTGACCTAAATGATTTAAGTGTACCGCCAGGAATAAAAATAAATGATCCTGTTAGAATGTACTTAAAAGAAATTGGTCGTGTTCCCCTTCTTTCGGCTGAAGAAGAAATTGAGCTTGCCAAACGAATTGAACAAGGTGACGAAGAAGCAAAAAGAAGATTAGCTGAAGCGAACCTACGTTTAGTTGTTTCCATTGCCAAACGCTATGTCGGTCGTGGAATGCTATTTCTTGATTTAATTCAAGAAGGGAATATGGGACTTATTAAGGCTGTTGAAAAGTTTGACTACGAAAAAGGATATAAATTCAGTACTTATGCTACTTGGTGGATTAGGCAGGCGATTACACGTGCGATTGCTGACCAAGCAAGAACGATTCGTATTCCTGTTCACATGGTCGAAACGATTAATAAGTTGATACGTGTTCAACGTCAACTTCTTCAAGATTTTGGTCGCGAACCAACACCAGAAGAAGTGGCACAAGAGATGGAACTCACACCGGATAAAGTAAGAGAAATCCTCAAAATTGCTCAAGAACCGGTGTCGTTAGAAACACCAATTGGAGAAGAGGATGATTCGCATTTAGGTGACTTTATTGAAGATCAAGAAGCGTTGGCACCTTCTGATGCAGCAGCTTATGAATTATTAAAAGAACAATTAGAAGATGTATTAGATACGTTAACTGACCGAGAAGAGAATGTCTTACGTCTACGTTTTGGTTTAGATGATGGTCGTACAAGGACATTAGAAGAAGTCGGAAAAGTATTCGGTGTTACACGTGAGCGTATTCGTCAAATTGAAGCGAAAGCATTACGTAAGCTTCGTCATCCAAGCAGAAGTAAACGCTTGAAGGATTTTCTTGAATAAGAACTAAATTCAGTATATAAGAGGACATAAAAAGAAACAAGGTCGTCTTCGTAATGGGTCTGATTCCACCGAAAACATATAGGAGATATCAACATATATCTCCTATATTGGTTATTAGGAGTCAGGCCTTTTCACTTGCTCATATTCTGTCATAATGGTTGGCGGGAGGAATAAAATGGACGAGAAAAGAAAAAATATAATTATTAAAAAAATAAAAAATTGGAAACAGTCTAAACTATTACCTGATCATTATTGTGATTTCTTGCTCACACTGTATACAGAAGGAGAGCAGTTCACAAAAGAAAAAGAAAGAAATCAATTTAATTTACTCATTGGTCAGTCTTTTATATCGTTTATCATGGTCCAATCTTTGTTTGTTTTAGCAGTTCTTGTCATTTATTTTACTGATTTTTCGCTAATAATGCAAATCGCGATCGTTATACCATTTTCTCTTGCTCTGTTATTGATTGCCACTAAGACGATAAATTCAATATTCTCATCTATATATTATATGAATACTGCACTCTTGCTTTTTCTTTTAACTAATAAAATGGTGTCAGTCGTCACAAATGGAAATGTAACATTAATAATGGCTTTTACTATGCTACATTGCATAGTGTGGATATTAGCAGGCTGGAAATGGTCTAATCGTATATTTACAGTAGCGGGTGCAATAGGTTTATTCCTTTTGTTTTACTTCATGGTAAGATAAAAGAGTGACAAAAAAAGCAAAAGTAGTAGGAATCCCTTTTCTTTGTAGACAAATTCGAGTAGAATGAGAAGGAAATCAATAAAAGCGTCTACATAGTTGTTTGACGATATGTGTTCTGATAATATTTAAAGGAGGATATGACGATGAAAGGAAGACCACTTTTACCATTTGCAATCACAGCCATTCTTGGTATCTTGCTGATGGTAGTACTTTCATTTGTTGGACTAGACCAACGTGCAGAAATGAATGCAGATGATACGGATGAAACTGAAGAAGTAACAGAATTTGATGATCCTGTTACAGCTGGTCAAGAACTTGCACAGCAGTCATGTATTGGTTGTCATGGAGGCGACCTTAGTGGTGGAGCAGGTCCAGCATTAACAGGACTTGATGGCAAATATTCTGTGGAAGAAATTGCTGATATCATTACTGGCGGTATTGGCAGTATGCCAGCAGTCTCGAATTTAAATGATGTTGAAGCGGATGCAATTGCTCAGTACTTATTAGCAGAATCTGAATAAATATTAAGACGAGAGTGTGCAATTTTACTCTCGTCTTTTCTATATAATAGTAGTACCGTATTCATTTCAACCAACCGTCTTTTTTATTTACGATTTAAGAAGGTAATCTCGGTGAAGAGGGTAGAATAAACAAGAAACAGTTCTCAGGAAAACTAAGATATGAGGAATTTTTTGATTATAAATTTATACATAATAGGTGATTTGATGAATGAAAGACAGTTATCTGAGAGGTTAGTACGGGTGGCGACTTATGTACAAAAAGGAGCGAGGATTGCGGATATTGGGTCCGACCATGCTTATTTACCTTGTTATTTATGTTTACAGGATCCAGAGTTACGTGCGATTGCTGGAGAAGTGAATGAAGGGCCATTTCAATCTGCTAAGAAGCAAGTAATCAAAGTAGGGCTACGTGATCGAATCGAAGTGAGAAAAGGGAACGGTCTTGCAGTTTTAGACAAAGGAGAAGTAAATACCATTACGATCGCTGGTATGGGTGGAGGTTTGATCGCCGCTATCCTAGAAGAGGGACAAGAAAAATTAGAAGGAGTGTCAACTCTTATCCTGCAACCGAATGTTTCAGCAGATATCATCCGAAAGTGGCTACGGAATAACGGGTGGTTATTAACTTCAGAAGAAATTCTAGAGGAAGACGATAAAATTTATGAGATCCTTGTTGCAAGGCAGGGAGATGATACAAAATTGTATCAAGACAACCTTGAACAAAAGCTGTTATTAGGTCCTTTTTTAATGAAAGAGTGTAATAGTATTTTTAAGAAAAAGTGGAGTTATGAATTACTTAATTGGAAAAGAATTGTATCTGAGTTTGAAAAAGCAACTCCAAGTGAACAAGTCAAACAAAAGCGCAAAAGTTTAATGAATCAAATAAAAATGGTAGAGGAGGTATTACAGTGCCAAAGTTAATAAATGGACAAGCTCTGATTCAACACTTTGAAACGTGGTCACCTAAATCTCTAGCCGTTGAGGGAGATAAAAACGGTTTGATGATCGGGACATTAAACAAACCAATAAAAAAGGTTCTGGTCGCATTAGATGTCTTAGAAGAAGTGATAGATGAAGCGATAGACGGTGAAGTGGATTTAATTGTTGCTCATCACCCCCTTTTGTTTCGTCCATTGAAAAAGATTGATGTTGCAACCCCTCACGGAAGGATTGTAGCTAAAGCGATCAAGCATGATATTACGATTTATGCTGCTCATACGAACCTAGATATTGCAAATGGGGGAGTAAATGATATGATGGCAAAAGCGCTTCACTTAAAAGATGTCGAGGTTCTTTCTCCAACCCAGACACGGTCATTAAAGAAGGTTGTTGTGTTTGTTCCAGAAACTCATATTAAACTAGTAAGAGAAGCAATGAGTGCTGCTGGTGCAGGACATATAGGCAATTATAGCCATTGTACGTTTAATAGCAAAGGACAAGGAACCTTCATGCCAGAAGAGGGAACGAATCCTTTTCTTGGAAAACAAGGAGCTTTAGAATTTGTAGATGAAGTCAAAGTAGAAACGATAATTCCGAGTCATCTTCAGAATAAAGTGATCCAAGCGATTGTGAAAGCTCATCCTTATGAAGAACCGGCATATGATGTGTACCCTCTTGATAATAAGGGAGAAGTGGTTGGCCTTGGTCGTATTGGAAAGCTTGAGCAAAGCATGACACTTGGTGAATTTGCAAAACAGGTAAAACTAGCCTTTGATGTAAACGGAGCTCGTGTAGTTGGCGACTTAACGACAGAGGTGCATAAAGTCGCAGTTCTTGGCGGTGATGGAAATAAATATATGAAAGATGCAATATTTAAAGGCGCTGATGTGATTGTTACAGGTGACGTTTATTACCATGTTGCTCATGATGCAATGATGGATGGGTTAAATATCATTGATCCTGGTCACAATGTCGAAAAAATAATGAAAAACGGAGTAAAAGAGTTTTTTGACCTATATTTAAAATCAAACAATTTTGAGACAACTGTTGTAGCGTCCAACCTGAATACCGACCCTTTTCAATTTGTATAAAAGGTTTTCTGCACAAAAAAACCACCAGCTTAGGTGGTTTTTTACTCTTAATTTTTAGTTTTAACTTTTGGCAAGATTTTTTGGAGGCTTACTTTACGCTCAGGTTTCCAGCTAGACTCTTGATCTGTATCATAGGTTTCTAAAAAAGAAATTATTTCTTTTGTAATTGGAGTTGGTGTAGATGCACCTGAAGTGACACCAACTGTTTTAACATTTTTAAACCATTCTTGCTGTAACTCTGTAATGTCCCCTACACGATAGGCTTTTGTCCCTGCAATTTGCTCTGACACTTGCGCAAGACGATTTGAGTTGTTACTTTTGGGATCACCAACTACAATAACGAGATCGCAGTCTTTTGCTTGCTCAGCAACCGCCTCTTGTCGCACTTGAGTAGCAAGGCAAATTTCATTATGAACTTCTGCACTTGGGTAGACTTCCATTGCTTTTTTCATGATGTCACTAACATCCCACTGGCTCATCGTTGTTTGATTCGTAATAATAATTTTTTCTGTTTCTATAGTTAAGTTTTTCACATCTTCAACAGATTCAACAAGATGCACAAAATTAGGTGCAACCCCAATAGCTCCTTCTGGTTCAGGGTGTCCTTTCTTTCCTACGTAAATAATTTCATATCCATTTGCAACTTGGTCACGTATAAGATCATGGGTGCGAGTAACATCTGGGCAAGTTGCATCGACGACAGTAAGTCCTTTTTCTTTTGCAAGTTTCCGAACCTCTGGAGATACGCCATGGGCTGTAAAGATTACTGTTCCTTTATCTACTTGCTTCAGGATCTCAACTCGATTCGGTCCGTCAAGAGAAATGATCCCATCTTCCTCAAATGCATCAGTCACGTGTTTGTTATGAACAATCATTCCTAAAATATAAATCGGTCTTGGCAAGTCCAAGTTTGCGGCAGCTTGCCTAGCAAGTACCATTGCGTCAACAACCCCGTAGCAATATCCTCTTGGAGAAATCTTCTTTACATTCATGAAAAGCCTCCTATAGTAAGACCCATCTTGTAATGAACAAATAAGACGAGTGAATTTAAAAGTTAAATGAAAACAACAGTAGGCTGTCTCATAGTGATTCTGTCTCGCCGTCAAGAGGGAGACAGAATGTTGTTTTTGAGACAGCCTTGTTTTCCTGCTATATAGTATAATGGAGTTTCATTCACCTGACAATGCTTATGCTTCTTTTAGCTCAATAAGCGCATCATCGATGAATTCATAAGCTTGCTCCTCAGTCATATCGTTCACGAGGACTAGCTCACTAGCGATCATTTGACGAGCTTTTTGTAAGTGATTACGGTCTTGGATATGGAGGCCGTTTGCCCGTTCCGTTTGCTTCCTAGAAAGAGATGAAATAAGGTGAGCAGCGTCAATAATACTTCCACTCTTTAAGAGGTTTTCGGTTTCACGAGAAAAATGACTTGTAGAAGGCGGGATATCTGGTCCGTTCTGTAAGGCGTCTACAAGTGAATCTAACTCTGATTGGTCTATCACTTTACGCAAGCCAGAATCATTAATCTTACTTTCTGGAAGCATAAGCTTCACATCAACGAGCGGGAAGTTAAGAATAAAATAAGAGTGAGTTTCTCCTAATACATCCTTTTCTTCAATATCTTGAATTGTTCCTGCTCCGTGATAAGGATAGACAACGTGGTCACCAACTTTAAACATGGGCATTCCTCCAATCGAGTAGTAACCATATTATAACACAAAAAAATACAAAAGTAAATTTTACTATCAATGTGCGATTCTTGTCAATAAAAAATGTTCGAAATATGGTCTTTTTATAAATAGTTTACCTTGTATATCCTTAAATATACAATTTTGGTGCAGGGATACCTTGAATTGTTTTGGGTTTTAGAAAAGTGGCCTCAATTTTTGACTTACTTGAAGGACTTTTTTCACTGACATTTGATGACATATTGATGTTTTCATTTTCATCTTGAATGGCCATCGATGAAGGTTCAATACTATCGGTCGGTTCAAGATTAGCACCTTCAGTAGAATCATTGCTTCTCATAATCCTCCATATTGTCGGTGCGTTTCGAATAAGTGGACCATATTGTTGAATCATAGGTACAACTTGCTGTGTTAGTCCTAGTACCCGCTGAGCATTTGTTAAGATCGTTGTGAAATTTAAACCGCCTGAAGTTGCAGCAGTTGGAACTCCCCCCATGAAAGAGGAGCCAGTTGCCTGTGCTGAACCACCTCCTAATCCAAATAACCTTGACAGAAGTCCTCCTCCTCTTAATGCTTGTGTTCCTGCTCCAGCCATTGGATGAAAAGCTGGGGATCCTGCCTGTGTCATCATACTGGTAGCTTGAGGCATAAATCCGCCTTGCATTGGGACTGGTGGTTGCATAGGGATAGAACCAAAGGGTGGCCCGAAAAATTGTTGCATTCTTACCTCTCCTTTTCTTGAAGTAATCTATCGTTGAAAAGTGTACCACTCACTATTTTTGGGAAGAATAAAACTAGTGAAAAAAAACAGAACATAGGGTTACTCATATCAATATATGCATGTATGTAATATGCGGTGAGAAATGCATCAATAGAATTAGTAAGGAGGAAACACCTTCTGACTAAATAGCTTGATGTTTGTTTTTCTAATTACTAATTCGACAAAGTGTGATAAAATGAAGTATTGCACGAAGGAATGCGGAAGGAAGTTGGAATTAATATGAAATCAGAAAACTTTAAGAGGTTTGAGCTTAAGCCTTTTCTTATTGAAGCACTTAGTAGTCAGGGGTTTACGTTACCGACTGACATCCAAGAGAGGTTAATACCTGCTATTCGTAATGGAAAAGATGTGATTGGTCAGTCACAGACAGGTACAGGAAAGACTCTTTCATTCTTGTTGCCTATTCTAGATAGGATTGACCCTAGAACGGACGAGGTACAAGCTGTGATTACAGCACCGACACGTGAATTAGCGGGACAGTTGTTTGATGAACTAAAAAAACTGCTAGAGTTTTGTCCAGAAGATGAGCAAATACAGGCCAAGCTTTTAGTTGGTGGGACGGATCGTTCACGAGCAATTGATAGTTTGAAAGTGCAGCCGCAAATTGTTGTTGGAACTGCCGGACGGATGGCAGATCTAATTGAAGAAAAAGCACTTCAAGTATACACTGCAACAATGCTTGTTGTAGATGAAGCAGATCAGATGCTAGATATGGGCTTTATTGCCGATGTAGATAAGGTAGCATCAAGAATGGCAGAATCGTTACAGATGATGGTATTCTCTGCTACAATTCCTGAAAAACTTCAACCATTTTTGAAGAAATATATGACGGATCCACGTCATGTACAAGTTGAACCTAAGCATGTCACGGCAACAAAAATAGAACATCGTATTATTCCACTTAGACATCGTGAAAAGATTAAATTTGTTGTTGAACTAGCTAAATCAATTACTCCATATTTAGCAATTGTCTTTACGAACACGAAAGAGCAAGCTGATGAGGTTGCTGATGCCATGCATGCAGCTGGCTTGAATGTAGAACGACTTCATGGCGGCTTACAACCGAGACAGCGAAAGCAAGTCATGAAACATGTTAAAGAAGTGAAAGTACAATACCTAGTTGCTACTGACTTAGCCGCACGTGGGATTGATGTTAAAGGAGTAACCCATATTATTAATTATGGATTGCCAAAAGACTTAGACTTTTATATTCATCGTGTCGGCCGGACAGCACGTGCTGGACTGGACGGAATTGCGTTTACAATCTATGAAGAACATGATCAGCAAGCAATTGAAAAGCTATTAAAACGTGGAGTGAAATTTACGTATTATGATTTCAAGCAAGGGGAATGGGTAAAGCTTGATCGAGCGCCACTTGGTGTACCTGGAAAGAAAAAAACATCTCGCTCTTCAGAAACAAGCACCAAAACTACGACTAAGCCAAAAGAGCAGAAGCGAACTGGTGGCAAGGCTGTAGCTAAGAGCAAAAAAGTAAAGCCAGCTTATAAGAAGAAAGCTCGTTTTAAACAAGCAAAAGAAGAACAAAGACAAAGACGGAAGAAAAAGTAATGGTAAAAAGAGTTTATTAAATAAGGGACATTGTCTTTTTT
Organism: Halalkalibacter kiskunsagensis; assembly: GCF_037027555.1. Classification (NCBI taxonomy): domain Bacteria; kingdom Bacillati; phylum Bacillota; class Bacilli; order Caryophanales; family Bacillaceae; genus Halalkalibacter; species Halalkalibacter kiskunsagensis. The sequence continues at coordinate 69,035 of NZ_JAXBLX010000022.1, forward strand.
TGAATGACTCAGACCGCAGAGTGAAACCGTTGCGCGTTTTAAGCCATTGCCAGCTACTTTTTGAACACGTTCTAAAAAGGAGAGGGGAAAATGACGGTTAAATTAGGTTCTCATGTATCAATGAGTGGGAAAAAAATGCTTCTTGGATCTAGTGAAGAAGCTGCTTCTTATGGAGCTAATACATTTATGGTCTATACAGGAGCTCCACAGAATACTAGACGTAAGGCTATCGAGGAGTTAAATATTGAAGCTGGATTATCTCATATGAAAGAGAATGGGATGGTTGACATTGTTGTTCATGCACCTTACATTATCAACATTGCAAACACAACAAAACCAGAAACCTTTGAGTTAGGCGTACGCTTTTTGCGTTCAGAAATTGAAAGAACAGAAGCTCTTGGCGCAAAGCAAATTGTTTTGCATCCTGGTGCTCATGTTGGTGCTGGTCCTGAAGCTGGAATTCAAAAAATAATTGAAGGGTTGAACGTTGTGTTTGAAGAAAAACATGACGTACAAATAGCTCTTGAGACAATGGCAGGGAAAGGTTCAGAATGTGGAAGAACGTTTGAAGAGTTAGCGGCAATAATTGACGGTGTTACACACAATGAACGTTTATCCGTATGCTTTGATACATGTCATACACATGACGCTGGGTATGACATTGTCTCTGATTTTGATGGTGTCCTTGACTCGTTTGACCGTATTATTGGATTAGACCGTTTAAAAGTTTTGCATATAAATGATAGTAAAAATGAGCGTGGAGCTGCAAAAGACCGTCATGAGAATATTGGATTTGGTCATATCGGCTATAAGAGTCTACATTATATTGTTCATCACGCTCAACTTGCTGAAGTACCAAAAATTCTTGAAACCCCTTTTGTTGGAGAAGATAAAAAAAATAAAAAAGCTCCATATAAGCATGAAATTGAAATGCTACTTACAGGAGAGTTCAACGAAGACGTACGTTCAAAAATACTAGTATAAGAAACAGGTGACTTAGATTCGGTTTACTAATACCGCTCTAGTCACCTTTTTGTAATGGATTTTCTATGATATTTTTTCTTGTTATTTGTTATAGGTATTGGCTAAATTGTTGCAACAATTGTTGTACGACAGATGAAACATGAGGATCTACTTCTGTTTGAAGACGCTGGATCAATCGTTCAATTTGTGCTTTGTTTGTTACATCAATCTTTTCTGAACGTAAAATAGAAATGACTTTCTCAGCTTGAGCGGAACTAATTTTAATATTATACTGGTTTGCAAGATCTAGAAGTTCATTTGTTGTTAAAGAATTCACCTTATTATTAATAAGTTGTTGTATAATAGCATTCATGAAAGCACCCCTTTTCATCCCTAATCATAATGACAGTGTATGAATTCAATAAGAAAATGTGCAGAAAAAAAGGAAATATTGTCTGTCATATCGAATTAGGAGAGAGAAACTTAGAAAAAAGGAAACTAGTTGAAGGGGATTATTACTGTTTGAAAAAGAGGGGGGTGGGGCCTTATGGAAAATAAGCACCTAGAAAAACAAACAGCCCCAAAGAGGAAAATAGAATCTTCATTAATGAGTCAGCCTGCGCAATTACAGTCATCGACACTCACGGAGGAAAAAATGATTGAGCAACATATTCTTATTGAGGAATTAGGTGTTCCTTTCTTAAAAATTAACGAAAACTTACATATAGAAAAATGGAATAGCGCTTTCATGGAAATTATTAATATGAGTGAAGCGGATTTGCATGTTTATTCATTGGTTGAATTAAGTATGCAAAAACCTATTATTTCATTTAGTTTGCACCTAATTCAAGAGGCATTAGTAAACAAAAGTAAACAAGAACAGGATTTTGAAGATCAAGATACATTATATCGTGTCCGTGTGATTCCATTTTCTAATAATGGAATTGTGTATGTTATTTATGAAGATAGGTCACTTCAAAAACAGTTTGAGAACCTACTTACGTTTCATCATCAAATGGAAGCCGTTTCGCATATCGCTGCAGGCGTGGCGCACGAATTAAGAAACCCTTTATCTGTTATTAAAGGCTTTTTGCAATTAGCACAATTAACAAATGATCATCAAAAATATTACGATACAATTATGTCTGAGTTAAACCGTATGAATGGAATTCTTGAAGACTTTTTATCTGTTTCAAGAAGAAAGTTGGATCGAAGATGGCAATCTCCGGTTCAAATAATGGATTCATTGACAGAAATCATTAAAGCTGAATGTCATCTCCATGATGTTGAATTCCAACTTGAATTAAGTGATACAGATAAGCAAGTCTATGTAAATGAATCAATGGTTAAGCAAGTTTTGCTAAATTTATTACGTAATTCTGTAGAAGCCTATGGAGAATCCAATGCTAATCGAATGCTTAAAATAGAAACAATGGTTGACGAAGCGAATTATGTCATTCAAGTAAAAGATAATGGAAAAGGAATGCCCCAATCGGTTTTAAAACAACTAGGTAAACCCTTTTTCACAACAAAAGAAAGAGGAACTGGGATTGGTATTCCTTTATGTAAAAAGATTATTGAAGACCATGGAGGCAATTTTCGAGTAGATAGTACGTATAGTGTGGGAACAACTGTCATTATTTCCTTACCTTTAGGAAATCACTGATCTTGTTCACAGATTAACCCACTTTAGGAACGTTATAGTGGGTTTTTTGTAGTGCGTTTTGGTTTTGTGTATCGGATGAGCCAGTTCTAAGCTCTTAAAAAAAGAAAATATATAAGCTCATTTACAAGAAGGAGAAGAAGGACTATAATTGATAAAGATAAAAGTTTGCTTAGGGAAACTTTTCTTCCCTGTCCTAATTTTGCACCTTTTTCATTATATACCCATATGATGTTGTGATAATTCTTTATGTCTTTTTATTCATTCATTTATTTACTTAAATTTCAACATATTCATATAATAAAGTTAACAGCTCTTTGGAAAAAATAACTAAAGGGAGTCCTATTACGTAAAAGTTGCATTATGGCAACATTAAAGGAATTTTTATTAGATTGGAGGAGAAGCTGTTGGATAATGTGTTAAAAGTTGAATCACTTTCGGTCTATTACGAGAATAACCAAGCGATTAAAAATATTAGCTTTTGTGCAGAAGAAGGAAAGTTAATTGGAATCGTTGGGCCAAACGGTGCTGGTAAGTCGACTTTAATAAAAGCTATTCTTGGACTCGAGAAAGCACAAGGAAATGTGACTATTCTAGGGAAAAAAGTTACTAATGTTAGAAAACAAATTTCCTACGTACCACAGCGTAACCAAATTGATTGGGATTTTCCAGTTTTGGTTGAAGATGTTGTAATGATGGGACGGTTTACACATATTCCTTGGTATAAAAAAGCAGATAAAAAGGATCGAGAAATCGTCGCTGAATCTCTTGATAAGGTAGGCATGGTTGAGTTTGCCAAGCGCCAAATTGGTGAATTATCGGGTGGACAGCAACAAAGAGTATTTATTGCACGTGCCTTAGCACAACATGCTGACTTGTTTTTTTTGGATGAACCATTTGTAGGAATTGATATTACATCTGAGGAAATTATTATCAATTTGCTCAGAGAAATAAGAAATATGGGAAAAACAGTCTTTGTTGTTCACCATGACTTAAGTAAAGTAGAACAATATTTTGATGAATTGTTACTAATTAATAAAGAGCTGATTGAATATGGAAAAGTCAACGAGGTATATCAACCAGATATACTACAAAAGACATATAAAGGAAGAATCACATTATTTGGTTCTAATGAAAACATGATGGTGGTGAGTGAGTAATGAGTGACATTTCAATGTTTATTGATCAAGTAATGCGTTATTCTTACTTGCAACAAGCTTTAGTGGCTGCAGTATTAGTAGGGATCATTTGTGGAGTAATTGGTTGTTTCATTATTTTACGAGGAATGGCTCTAATGGGCGATGCTATTTCTCATGCTGTATTACCTGGAGTGGTCATCGCTTATATGATTGGAGCAAGTTTCTTTGTGGGTGCCACGATTACAGGTGTTTTAACAGCTCTAGCTATTGGATATGTCTCTCAAAATAGTCGGATAAAAGACGACTCTGCTATTGGAATTATGTTTACGGCAGCATTTGCTCTTGGGATAGTATTGATCACAGGTCTTCGTGGAACTGGGGTCGATTTATGGCATATCCTTTTTGGGAATGTCCTTGCGGTTTCGAGAAGTGATTTATTAGTTACTGTTGGAATTGGGACGTTTGTTTTGCTTATGATTGTCATTTTCTATCGTCCGTTATTATTGAGTACATTTGATCCAATTATGGCTAAGGCAACTGGAGTACCAGTTCACTTAATTCATTACTTACTCATGTTGTTATTATCGCTTGTAACAGTAGCTTCATTAAAGACTGTAGGCATTGTACTAGTTGTCGCTATGCTGATTACACCAGGAGCAACCGCATATTTATTAACTGACCGCCTACCTGTGATGCTTTTGTTATCTGCAGTGTTTGGAGTTATTTCAGCGGTTGTAGGAATGTATTACTCAGTTATATATGATGTTGCATCGGGTGCTTCCATTGTTCTCGTTGCCTCGACAATGTTTGGTCTTGCCTTTTTCTTTTCGCCTAAACAAGGTGTGGTTACAAAAAAGTTACGTTCTAGAAAAGTACAAAAAATATAGTTAGTACAAAAAGAAACGAAGCTACGTAGCTTCGTTTCTTTTTGTATAGGTTAATGGCTGAGACTATTCTTCGCTTTCGGTGAACCTAGATGCAATTTCATGAAATTGCAGTTGACTCTGAATAGGTTGGGCATGAGTTGGTCTCTCAATATACTGATAGCTACCATCGGCATTCTGTTGTCGGGTTTTGGTATTATCTTGAAGGGTAATGTCTAGTATCTCTTTGATTCGATTTTTGTTATTATCACTAATAATAGGGAAGAGAATTTCTATTCTTTTTTCCATATTCCTTGTCATCCAGTCTGCAGAGGACAAATAGATTTTTTCGTCACCATTGTTGTGGAAATAGAAAATTCTACTATGTTCCAAAAAGCGGTCAACGATGCTAATTACCCGGATATTTTCACTTACCTCTTTAATTCCAGGACGTAAGCAACAAATTCCTCTCACAATCAAATCAATTTGAACCCCTGCTTGGGATGCTTCATATAATTTCAAAATAATCGGTTTGTCGGTAAGAGAGTTCATCTTAGCTACTATGTGCCCTTTGGCACCGCCTTTATGAATGTCAATTTCTTGATCAATTAAACTAAGAAACTTTTCTCTTATTTCAAAAGGGGCTGTAGCGAGATGATACCAATTAGGTTTTTCACTATATCCACTTAAATAATTGAAAAAATTTGTTGCATCGATTCCAAATTGATCATTGGTCGTTAAAAAGCCAATGTCCGTATACAGCTTAGCTGTTGAATCATTATAATTTCCAGTTCCTAAATGAACAAAGCGTTGAACTTGGTCATCTTGATGGCGGACAACAAGTGTTATCTTACTATGGGTTTTTAATGCTGTTATCCCGTAAATGACATGCACGCCGGACTTTTCTAATTTTTTTGCCCATTGAATATTGTTTTCTTCATCAAAGCGTGCCTTTAATTCAACAAGTACGGTTACTTGCTTTCCGTTTTCAGCAGCTTGTGCGAGTGCATGAATAATCGGAGAATCTCCACTTACTCGATAAAGAGTTTGTTTAATGGCAAGGACGTCAGGGTCCACTGCTGCTCGTGCAATAAAATCAATAACAGGTTGGAAGGATTCATATGGATGGTGGAGGATGATATCTTGTTTTAAAATAGCTTGAAAGATATCTTCTTCACCAATTAGGTCCTCAGGAGGTTGTGGAATTAATGTCTCATTAGCTAGATGCTCATGATCTTTAGCAAGTTGTCCGTAAAGTTTAAATAAGAACGTTAAGTCTAAGGGACCATTAAAGGAATATACGTCATTCTCATGTAGCTCTAGTACATCTAATAGAAGATTAAGTACTTTTTGATTCATGAGACCTTCTTGCATTTCTAAGCGGACAGCAGCTCCCCATTTTCGTTTTTTTAATTCTTTTTCAATTTCACGTAAAAGATCACGCGCGCCTTCTTCATGAATGGTCATGTCTGCATTACGTGTAATGCGAAAGGGTGACACAGATTTTACGACAAATCCATTGAATAACTCCCCGATAAAATAACTAATCACATTTTCGAGTAAAATGAATTGCTCACATTGCCCATCTTCTGAAGGAAGTTTAATAAACCGATTTAAAACAGCAGGTACTTGGACAATTGCTAATTGATCTTTTATTTCCACATTTCCAAGTTTCTTTAACATGACAGCAAGGTTTAAGCTCTTACTTAAAAGCATTGGAAAAGGCCGATACGCGTCTATGGCCATTGGTGTCAGTACCGGAAAAATATAATTTTGAAATCTCTTTTTTAGAAATTGTATCTGTTCCTCATTGCATTCATCGATTGATAAAAATTGAAATCCTTCGTGAAAAAGAAGAGGCACAAGCGTTTTTGTATAAACGGTATCTTGCAATTTTACCAAGCGATGATTTTTTTCGGATATATGTTTTAATTGTTGCTTAGGAGTTAGACCTGCCTTGTTTTCAGGTCGATTATATCCAGCTTTTACTTGATCCTTCAATCCTGCAACTCGTACCATAAAAAACTCATCGAGATTTGAACTGAAAATCGCTAAAAATTTTAAGCGTTCGAGCAGTGGATTTCGCTCGTCAATTGCTTCTTCTAAAACTCGTTCATTAAAGGCTAGCCAACTAAGTTCACGATTGTTATAAAAGGTTGGGTTATTAATGTCAACATGTTCTTGACTTACGATATTGTTTTGCACTGTACTCAACCTCTCTGCTAGTTTCGTCCTTTCCATTTTAACAGCTGATTGTAAATTTTATGTTAAGATTTCGATTTCAGAACTTCGATCGGGATGTAACGGAAATGAATTGGATGTTTTACTGCACGCTCTATATGCTTCTTATTTTTAGTTGCTTGCATATTCTCAAAGAACGTCTCCTCTTGATAATAAAAAGAAAGGGTTAATTCGTCCTCCGTTTTTTCTATTGGACCAACTTTATGAATTGCTTTTCTTCGAGTTCGGTCCAATGAATATGCTAGCTTCATAATAGAGCCAAGAAATTCATAAAACTTCAGATCTTTTTTCTGTACCATTTGCAAAAAAGGTTCTGCATACTTAAGTAGTTGTGCTTTTGATTTAAAAGAAGAAATAAAGGCTACTGCAAGCTGGTCACGATGTGAAAGACCTTCAATGGTCATGTTAGTTAATAAGTAGAACGTATTTTGACTACTAGCATCATTATTAATATATTCACCGATATAAAGAACTCTTGCGCTTTGATTAAGTAAAGTCCATGCGTTTTCAGATGTATGATCAACAGGGCAAAATGAAGAAAGTTCATTATATAGTTGAATAGCAAGTGAAGATACATGATTTACATGTTCAATATTCACTTCATAATTGTGAGACAGTCGGTGGAAGCTTTCTTCTACTACATTTGGAAAGTGCGTTGTTTCCATTTTCTTTAAAAGTTCCTCATAAAAAACACCATCACGTAAACCTTTCCGACTCATCATGAACGCGTCTCCATTTACGTGGGAAACGAGTGATGAAATAACTTCAGCTGCTGGAATGATAATATCGGCACGTTCTTTCGATAGTCCATCTAATAGTAAGCGCTCTTCAAACGTAGATTGTTGCAACATATCATTAAGCTTGATCATTTCATTCCTTGAAATTTCATACTGATGAATAGCGGGTAACGGATATTCAGTTTGTCTTTGGTGAATAAGAGAGAGGTTTCTAGCACTTCCTCCTATGCCGATAACAGGATATTCTAGGTTGCTTTTTAACCATGGCAATGTATGAAGTTGTTCGTTAATATAACTTTTCAGAGCTTTCAAGGTAGTTGAAGTGGGTTGCTTGTCTCCAAAAAACTGTTCTTGTAACGTAATCGCGCCAAAAGGAAAACTATGATAATGCTTTAATTCTCGGTTTTCAAATAATGTAACCTCAGTACTTCCACCACCTATATCAACAGTATAGCCGTTCTCTACATTTGTGGAATTTACTACGGCTAAATATCCATAAAAAGCTTCCTCGTATTCAGAGAGGACGCGAATATCAAAATCAATCTTATCTTTAACCAATTGAACAATTTGATTCTGATTTTTAGCTTTTCGCATAGCGGCAGTTGCCACCACAGTCAATTTCTTCACATTGTGAAAGAGAATGACATCTTTAAATCGATTAAGTGTCTCTAAGATGATCGCAATGCCATCATCTGATAAGTTCCCTTTTTTTGTAATATGTGAACTAAGTCGTGCGACTGTTTTATAGTTGTGTATTTCGTTATAGCATCCTTTAAAGTCAATTTTATTAATAACTAATCGAATGGAGTTCGATCCCATATCAATAATCGCAACTTGATTTTCTACCACATGTCTCACCTCAGCCGTTCTTTTTGATTGATTAACTTGATTATAGCAAAAATTGTAAGTAATGCTCAAAGGTGGACAGAATGAAAATAACCTTTATAATAAGAGGGGACGTTTACTAAATCGTAACTATTCTTATAAATTATCTCTAGAAGGAGGAACATTGATGAGTTCACCTAAACAAGATGAGGCAGTAGTAATAAATGGTGTCTCATTTCAATATGGTAATCAAACTGTGTTAGAAGATGTATCATTACATATAAACAAAGGTTCGTTTCTCGGGCTGGTAGGACCAAATGGTTCAGGAAAATCAACGTTAGTTAAGTTGCTCTTAGGTTTGCTACAGCCTCAATCAGGTGAAATTCGCTTATTTGGTCAACGTATATCAAAGTTTCATCAATGGGAAAAAATTGGGTTTGTATCTCAAAAAGCAAATAGCTTTAATTCTGGATTTCCCGCTACAGTATTTGAAGTTGTTTCGATGGGGTTGTATGGAAAAATAGGATTATTCCGTTTTCTAACGAGAAGACACAAGCAAATCATTCGAGAGGCAATTGCTCAAGTTGGGATGACTGACTTTACCCATAAAAACATTGGCGAATTATCTGGTGGACAACAACAACGAGTCTTTATCGCTCGTGCTCTCGTCAGTGAACCAGAATTATTAATTCTCGATGAACCTACAGTAGGTGTCGATGTCACTAGTGTTAAACAATTTTACGACTTGTTAGACAAGTTAAATAAAGATAAAGGGATTACTCTTGTACTCGTTACTCATGATATAGGAGCAATGACAGATCATGTAACAGATGTTGCTTGCTTAAACAAAACCCTTCATTTCCACGGAAATACGGCAGACTTCGAGGCGAATCAAGATTTATCGTCATTTTATGGACATGACGTCCATCTCTTAACCCATAACCATAGTCATGGAGGACATTAACGAATGATAGAAGCTTTTTTTCGTTATGAGTTCTTGCAAAATGCATTCTACACCGGACTACTGATAGGGCTTCTTGCTCCAATGCTTGGAGTTTTTTTAGTTGTTCGCAGGCTCGCATTAATTGCAGATGCGCTATCTCATATTACGTTATCAGGAATTGCAGCTAGTTTGCTGCTAGCTAAACATGTTGTCTTTTTTCAAGGGCTCAATCCTTTATATATGGGATTGGTTTTTTCTGTTGGAGGTTCACTTTTAATCGAGCAACTTAGGAATGCTTATAAATACTACAAAGAGATAGCCATACCCATTATCTTATCTGGTGGAATTGGGTTAGGTGTTGTATTTATTTCATTAGCTGATGGATTTAACAATGATCTTTTCAACTATTTATTTGGAAGTGTTATTGCAGTTAGCCGTTCAGATTTGTGGACGATAAGTATTATTACTGTTCTTGTTTTGACTGTTATATTTCTATTTTATAAAGAATTATTCTTCTTATCGTTTGATGAAGAACAAGCACGTGTATCTGGCATTAACCGTAAGCTTATTAATTTTATCTTCATAATTATGGTTGCTTTAGTCATTGCAGCTTCAATGAGGGTGGTAGGGATTCTTCTGGTTTCATCTTTAATGACATTACCTGTCGCTGCAGCCATGAGGCTAGCTAAAGGATTTAAGCAAATGTTTTTATATTCGGTTTTATTTGGTGAAATAGCTGTCATTACAGGGTTGATTTTTGCATTTTATTTTGATCTAGCTCCTGGTGGAATGATTGTGATGATTGCTGTTTTTATTTTGCTCGTCGTTATTCTGTTTGAGAAGACCTTCTGGAAAGCAGGCAGATTGTTTAGAAAATCACAGAAACCGAGCTAATCTTACTAAAGGAATAGGGGCTCATAAGGCATGGATGTATTATCACAGTTGACTTTTATAGAGAGAGGGCTTGTCGCGGGTATTGTGATTGGCTTTATTGCGCCAGTTTTAGGTGCTTTTCTCCTTGTTCGTAGAATATCTGTTATATCAGAATCTATCTCCCATATTACGTTGACTGGGATTTCAGCAGGTGTATTACTTGGTACAATAGGACCGATGTTTCAATCGATAAACCCAATGTATATGGGGGTTGTTTTTGCTCTTTTAGGAGCTTTAATCACAGAGAGACTCAGAGATGTATATCGACATTTTCAAGAATTAGCGATTCCCATTATTTTATCGACAGGAATTGGACTTAGTGCAATCTTTATTAGTTTAGCTAGAACAGGTTATAATGAATGGTATTCATATTTGTTTGGAAGTATCGTCAGTGTTACGGTAAGTGATTTACATTTTATTTTACTAACAGCAATCATTGTCATAAGTATGATTGCCTTGTTTTATAAGGAATTTGTTTCGATCTCTTTTGATCAGGAATTCGCCAAGGTGTCTGGGGTCTCCATAAGAATAGCTAATTTTGTTTTTGCCTTGTTAATTGCGCTGGTTATTTCGATATCAATGAAAGTGGTCGGAATATTACTTGTTGGTGCACTTGTTGTAATTCCTGTGGCAACAAGTATTCAAATAGCGAAAAGTTTTAAGCAATTGATTGGATATGGAATTTTATTTGCTCAAATAGCAATGCTTTTTGGGTTGTATTTTTCTTACCAATTTGCAATAGCTACAGGTGGAATGATTGTTATGTTAAATTTGTTCCTATTAGGAATTGTTATAGCTATTAAAAAAGTTAGAGGGGGCTTGTGATCATGAATGTAAATGAAGCAATGGAGCTCTTGAAAGAAAAGGGTTATAAACATACGGGAAAAAGAGAAGATATGTTACACTTTTTTGAAAAAGAAAAACGTTATTTATCGGCGAAAGATGTATTAGAATGCTTGCAAAGCGAGTATCCAGGAATGAGCTTTGATACAATTTATCGGAACCTTTCGTTATTTGCTGAATTAAACATACTCGAGGAAACAGAGCTTGAAGGAGAGAAACGCTTTCGATTTAGTTGTTCAACGACACAACATCATCACCACTTAATCTGTTTAGAATGTGGAAAAACGAAACACATTAACAGCTGTCCAATGGATTCAATTCGACAACAGTTTCCAGATTTTCAGGTAACAGGTCATAAGTTTGAAATTTATGGGAAGTGTCAGGATTGCAATGAAATAACCAAAGTAGACTCAAATTAATAAGAGTCTACTTTTAAAAAGGAATGTAAGCGATTGCAATAATGTGATAATCAGGTATAATTGTTAATGGAATATAAAATAATTGTAAATTTGATGAAGTAAGATTAAAAAGAGTTGCCAAGTAAACTAAAAACGTTATTCTTAGGAGTAAGGTGAGGTGTTCCTATGGAAAGAGTAATGAATGTTGAGAATCTTGCTAAGGACTTTGAATCGAAGTTGAATCGGAATTTGAGGGAAAATGAAGTGGAGTTTATTAAATGGATGATCAAGACAGTTACAAGGCAATCTCATCTTAGTCATCATACAAATAACTGAGGTACTATGTTGGGGAGATACCAAATTTTAAAATGCATGAAAAAGTTTGAATCCCTTATCCTATTGTGTAGGAGGGGATGAAACATGACAAAACCGATCGTAAAATGTAACGTAGCTAATTGTTCGTTTTGGGGGGAAGGAAATAAGTGTCAAGCTGAATCGATCCTTGTTGAAATTGATTCACATGCTAGTCAAGACTATAGCATGGAGGCTGGAGAAGAACCCTACGGTAAGGCGGAACATAAAGATTCTGCTCATGACATCAAAGAAACGTGCTGTCATACATTCCGTCCAAAAGAGTAACGAAAAAACTCTGGTATTGTTAAGAAGGACTGGCTATCGCTAGTCCTTCTTTCATGGTGTTTCCTGTAACCAGTTGTCTACCCAATCTTTTGCTTCTACCCAACTTTGAGCTCGAACGACGTTTTTAGGTAAAGGGAGACGATTGTATGGTGTGTCCATTAAAATGACAGGTATGTTAAATTCCTCAGCAATGGCTACAGCATTATCATGTTTATCTTCAAAGAAAATATCTAACTGATGTTTCCGTACTGCATCAAGTTTGTCGTGTTTTCCAACTAATTCTATATGGTCAAATGGCACAGACCTCGATACAAACCAATTATGGGTGATCTCTTTTAAATGGTTTCGTCTTGCTGTAATATATATTAAGTTATGTCTTTTAGTCCATTCTTTTAATGTAAGTTCAGCATGTACTGCTAGATTTGCTTGTTCATAAATCGTTGCTTCATACTTTCCCATCCATTCCCAAAACTGCTGTTCAGTAATATTCAATACAGAGGTTAGATCATATTCGGTTAAGTCGTCTAGGGTTAACGTTTTGTTAAAGTGTTTATTTAAATGGGGAATAAAAGTGTTGGGATCGGTTACCGTACCATCGATATCCAGTCCCATTCTCTTTTTTTTGTTCATCTTGTCACCTCGTAATAAATTTCCTTGTATTTTAACCTTACACGAAATTTCCCAGTTGGTCTAGTCACTTACCTAAGCAAGAAAAGATTAACACCGATAATTATACTTGTGTGCGTCATACTATAACTGTTCCCCGAAAAAAAGAAAGTGAGGGATTCGTATGGCAGATAGAGAACATCCAAAAGATGAACCAATAAGGTTGGTTGATGAAGATGACCGTTCTTTAACACTGGTGAATAACCATGTTGATGGAGGGCGTTATGAAAATGGCCGAGCAGATAGCCGTGATCTTGATTTAACAGAAGAAGAAAAAGATGATGAACAAGTTGTTACAAATTTCCAAGAAGAAACAGCTGTTGAATATGGAACGATGAATGGAATGGCTGAGAGAAATGACACAGCCGAAGCAAATGAAGATGATGTCACGGCAGGCCGGGGCGTCGGAACATTTGCGATTGTTCTTTCCATTTTATCTTTGTTCTTCTTACCGGTATTGCTAGGTGCAGCTGGTATTGTAGTTGGTTTTGTTTCACGTCGTTATGGCTCCACTTCGCTTGGTAACTGGGCGATAGGTATTGGTGCAATTTCGATTCTCATGACCGTCTTTTTCTCTCCGTTCTTTTAACGTAAGGAATGGATGAGAACGGGGAACATATAAAGAAAAAAGCATAAGCGCAGCTTATGCTTTTTCTAATTCACGCTGTTTTTTAAAGTATTCTTCAGCGATTTTATCAATTTCAATTTTTAGTTCTTCAACCATTGTTTCTTCAGGTACTTTTCTAACAATTTCACCTTTCATGAATAGAAGACCTTCGCCACGAGCACCGGCAATTCCGATATCAGCTTCGCGCGCTTCACCAGGACCATTTACTGCACAGCCTAAAACGGCAACTTTAATTGGTGCCTTAATACTTGCAATATAATCTTCAACTTCATTTGCGATGCTGATGAGGTCAATCTCAATACGTCCACAAGTCGGACAGGAAATAAGTGTTGCAGCATTTGCTGCAAGACCAAATGATTTTAATAATTCACGAGCTACCTTCACTTCTTCAACTGGATCAGCACTTAGTGAAATTCGTACCGTGTTTCCAATCCCCATGTTTAAAATTGCTCCAAGACCTGCTGCACTTTTAATTGTACCAGCAAAGAGAGTTCCAGATTCTGTAATACCTAAATGAAGAGGGTAGTCAAAAGCTTTTGCAGCTTTTTCATACGCTTCGATCGCTAAGTTAACATCGGAAGCCTTCATTGAGACAATGATGTCATGGAAGTCAAGGTCTTCTAAAATTTGAATATGGTGTAAGGCGCTTTCAACCATACCATCAGCGGTTGGATAGCCATATTTATCAAGAATTCGTTTCTCTAAAGAACCTGCATTAACACCGATCCGAATAGGAATGCCTTTTTCTTTTGCAGCTTTAACGACAGCTTCCACTTTATGACGTTTTCCAATATTTCCTGGATTTATCCGTATCTTATCGGCTCCACCTTCAATTGCTTTTAAAGCAAGCTTATAATCAAAGTGAATATCAACAACAAGAGGTATATTAATTTGTGCTTTAATATCAGCGATAGCTTCTGCTGCTCGCATGTCAGGGCAAGCTACCCGAACAACTTGACAACCTGCTTCTTCAAGTCGTTTTATTTCAGCAACAGTCGCTTCAACGTCATGTGTTTTTGTTGTTGTCATGCTTTGAACAATTACTTCATTATTGCCACCGATAGTTAAATTACCTACCTTTACGGGGCGAGTTTTTGTACGATGTATTATTTCGGTCATTGACCTATCGCTCCTTTATCTCATTATGAGAATCTTATTCATTTTATCAATGTCAGTAATTGTTTGGCAAGGATAAAGTAATGGTTCTTTAAAAGAGATGGAATATATGACATTTTTAGTACAATACTAACTATATTGCATTGTCTAATTTGAAGAGAAGGTGACTTAATCTCATTCGATAATTATTGATAAAGTGGGAAAAAATATTTTTTTCCAATTTGTATTTCTTCAGGTTTAATCCCACCATTTAATTCCTGGAAATCATGAACAATTTCTTGGATTGAAGGAGAGATAGGACCTTCGTGAAGATGTTCTACGATTGAAAGAACTGTTTGACCAGGTTCAACGACAATTTCCTTAACGGGTTCCAAATCATCTAGAATTAATTCACTATTTTGGTTAGATTCATCTTTATCAACTGAATTATTTTGTTGTTCAATAGTTTTTTGTTCCGCAACAGCTTGTGTTAGTCCGTTGGGTAATGTACCAATAGTAAGGTCATAATAAGTGCTATATAAAATAACGAGGATAATGAGAATGGTTCCGATCCTTTTCACGGCTTGTCCTCCTTCAGTATACTTACTATTCATTTAGAGTATATGTATTAATAGAATGAATATGACAAAGATAAGGAAAAAGTTTCAAGAGTTTGTTCAAAAAGGTCGATTTTTACCTTTTTGAACAAACTCTGGTCAATGAGCGGAACCGCTGCTAGGTTTTAAGCTTACTATGAGTGAACTTCTCATAGTAAGCGCGCAGCGAGTGTAGCCATTGTATTGCCTTTCGTCATTTTTATAAAAAAGTTCAAAAAGGTCGATTTTTACCTTTTTGAACAAACTCTGGTCAATGAGCGGAGCAGCTGCTAGGTTTTAAGCTTACTATGAGTGAACTTCTCATAGTAAGCGCGCAGCGAGTGTAGCCATTGCAGTGCCTTTCGTCATTTTTATAAAAAAGTTCAAAAAGGTCGATTTTTACCTTTTTGAACAAACTCTGGTCAATGAGCGG